>JAQVUQ010000288.1 GCA_028699365.1 bacterium
CCGGTCAAACAAGGCGATATCGTCAACGGGACTTCGCCGGTACGTGTCGATCAGTTGCTGGCGCGCACCGATGAGATAATGAACCGGGCTTCGGTAGCTCTGGGGGCCATCAACGATCTGATAGGCGATCCGGCGCTGCAGCGCGACTTCAAGGCTTCCATCAGCAGCCTGCGCCAGACCACCGAGAAGACGGCGGCGGCGGCCGATGCCCTGAATGAGATGATAGCGTCCAATCAGCCCGGTATCGGCGATATGGTGGATAATCTGAGCGCCATGTCCGCCAATTTACGCGATACATCCGGTGCGATACTGGAAGTGGCACAGGACGAGACCTTCATCAACGATACCAGGCAGGCCGTGAAGAATGTCAAGACAGCCGGCGCCAAGGCCGGAGTCGTGATGGATAACGTCAATGCCATTGTGGGCGACAAGGCCTTCCGCTCGGATCTGAAAGATGCCGTCAGGGAGGTAAAGGAGACAGCGGATTCCATCAACTCGACCATAGATCTGGTCAGAAGGATCTCCGACACCAGGGTGGAGCCGTATTTCGATCTGAACTATCTGGGGGGGGAGAGCCGCTTCAGAGGCGACGTCAACCTGCTGCTGCGCCCGCCGGGCGACAGGTTCTTTCTGCTGGGGTTGACTGACGTCAACGAGCAGAGCAGGTTCAATCTGCAGGTGGGCCGTCAACTCAGTCCCAGGCAGATACTGCGGGTGGGCCTCATAGAGTCCAGCATAGGCACTGCTCTGGATATACTTCCCGGCAGCCGCCTCAAGTTGAGCACGGAGCTCTTCAATCTCTCCGACTTGCAGCTCAATATGCTGGGATATTACAAGGTCGGTGACAGATGGTACCTGCATGCCGGTGTTAGAAATATCCTGAACGATGCTCAAACGTCGGTCGGAGTCAGGTTTACACCGTAACAAATGCGGAATGGCGAATGCGGATTGCGGAATTTAGTATAAAATTAGAGGAGGGGAATCCAGATATATGAAGGTTATTCTTACCGAAGATGTTAAGAAAGTGGGCCGGAAAGGCGATGTAGTCGAGGTTTCGGACGGTTACGGACGCAATTATCTTATCGGCCGCGGGCTGGCCATTCAGGCTACCAAGGATAATGTCAACAAGGCCGAGCGGAGCGCCAAGGCTGAGACCGATCGTATAGCCCGGGAGCAGCGTGAGGCCCGGGAACTGGCGGCCAAACTCGACGGCAAGACGGTTCTCTGTCCCGTCAAGGCAGGCGAAAAGGGCAAACTTTACGGCTCCGTATCCACCAAGGATGTGGCCGATGCCGTGAAAAAGAGCACCGGTCTTGATATCGATCGCCGTGATTTCGATATCAAGGAGCAGATAAGAACGCTTGGAACTTATGAGATTCCCGTCAGGCTTTACCCCGGTGTTACGGCCGTGATAAAGGTTGAGGTAACGGCAGGTGAAGGCTGATAATCCCGTAAGTTGGAACATAATGTTAAAAGTAAAGGATTGACCCCATGGATAAAGTAATAGAACGTGTGCCGCCGCAGAGTCTGGAGGCTGAGCAATCGACGCTGGGCTCCATGCTTATAGATCGTGATGCCATAGCCAGGGCCATGGAGTACGTGACGCCCGATGATTTTTACCGTGAGGCGCACAGGCAGATATTCACCGGGGTCTGCAATCTGTTCGAGCGGGGTGAGCCTGTCGATCTTATTACATTGACGGAGGAACTGAAGGGCAGAGGGCAACTGGACAGTGCCGGCGGCGTAGCTTATCTGACCACGCTGATGAATATCGTGCCTACCTCGGCCAATATCGATTACTATGCCCGGATAGTGGGGCGCAAGTCCGTGCTGAGGCACCTGATAGGCGCAGCCACCAGGATAGTGGCCATGGGGTATGAGGACGTCGAAGACCCTGATCCGATAGTGGATACGGCCGAGCAGATGATCTTCAACGTGGCCCAGCGCCGGCACGTGCAGAACTTCTACCCCATCAAGGATATCATACGTGAATCGTTTGACCAGATAGACAAGCAGTACCACGAGAAGGGAGCTTCCGGCGGTTTGCCTACGGGCTTCTCGGAGCTTGACAGGATGACCTCCGGCTTCCACCCTTCCGATTTGATAATCATAGCCGCCAGGCCGGCCATGGGTAAGACCAGCTTCGCGTTGAACATAGCCTGCAACGTTGCCAGAAACTCCAAACTGCCGGTGGCCGTCTTCAGCCTGGAAATGAGCAAGGAGCAGTTGGTGCATCGTCTGCTCTGTTCCGAGGCCATGGTGGATTCATATCGTCTGCGTACGGGTTATCTGAGCGACGACGACTGGCCCAAGCTGGCCAAAGCCATCGGGCGTTTGTCGGAAACTCCGATATACATCGACGATACTTCGGCCATTTCCGTACTGGAAATGCGGGCCAAGGCCCGGCGTTTGAAGGCGGAGCAGGGGCTGGGCATGATAGTCATAGACTTCCTCCAACTGGCCAGAGGGAATCAGAGGACCGACAACAGGGTGCAGGAGATATCGGAGATAGTCAGGTCGCTCAAGAGCCTGGCCCGGGAACTCAACATACCCGTCGTAGCTCTGTCTCAGCTCAGCCGGGCGGTAGAGAAGCGGGATGAGAAGACGCCCATGCTCAGTGACCTGAGAGAATCCGGAGAGCTGGAACAGACCGCCGATCTGGTTCTCTTCATTTACAGAGAGGATTACTACAACCGGGAGGATGAGCCCACCAACACTGCCCGGATAACTCTGGCCAAGCACAGGCACGGTCCCGTAGGCGAGATCAACCTCATGTTTCAGGCCGAGTATACGAAGTTTGAAAACCTTGCGGAGAACATGGAGGAACCCGATGCGTTTAGCGGTTATTAGAGGGGGAGATTCACCGGAACGGGAAGTGTCGTTGCGCACGGGAGCGGCCGTGGCCGAAGGCTTGCGTGAGTTGGGACACGAAGTTACCGAGTTTGATATAGATGTCCTGACTACAGGCGCTTTGCAACAGGCGTTGCCGGATACGGTTTTCAACGCTCTGCATGGTGGTAAAGGTGAGAACGGCGCTGTTCAGGGAGCCCTGGAGATTATGGGTATCCCGTATACCGGATCAGGCGTTACAGCCAGTGCCCTGGCCATGGATAAAATAGCTTCCAAGCGGATATTCGAATCCGCCGGGCTGGAAACGCCCGACTGGTGTGCCTTAAGAAAGGGTGAGCGCGTGGCCGCCGCTGATTTTTGCCGTCGTTGCGGTTGGCCGGTGGTAGTTAAGCCGTCCGGGCTGGGATCGACCATAGGCATAAGCATCGCTAAGGATACAGCTTCGCTGGAGGCGGCACTGGATCAGGCCTTTGATCTGGATGAAGCCGTCTTGCTGGAGCAGTTTGTCGAGGGGCGGGAGGTAACGGTAGCCGTTCTCGACGGAGATCCCCCCAGAGCGCTGCCGGTGGTGGAAGTGGTTCCCAGGGAAGGATTTTACGACTATCAGGCAAAATATACCAAGGGAGCCACTGAATACATAGTTCCGGCCGAACTGCCTGAGGAAACGGTGGCAGCATTGGAGTTTGCGGCTATTAAGACTTTCGATATCATCGGATGCCGGGATATAGCCAGAGCTGATTTCATAATATCCGGCAATCACCTGTGGCTGCTGGAGATAAATACCTTGCCGGGTATGACGGAGACGAGCCTGGTTCCCAAAGCCGCCGCCGCCGCCGGCATAACGTTTAATGGGTTGCTGGAAGAGATAATCAACAGCGCCATGAGAAGAGGAAAAGGATAGGGGTCAGGTGTTGACATTCATCTTGTAAGCGGATAGGGGTCAGGTGTTTACATTCAGCATTCTTTCAGAACGCTAAATATCAACACCAGACCCCCGAAGCACATTATAATTTGTGCTTGAACAAGGCTTATAAACGGGCTTAACCCCTTTGTGCCTTTGTGCCTTAGTGCCTGAGAAAATAACCAAACAATAGTGCCTGGAGGCACTATTGTGAGCGGAGGATAGTTATACAGATGAAGCGAACGGGAAAGAAAGGTAGAGCGGCGGCCTGGAGGCGTCTCAGGAATCTCCTATTGGTTTTCATTGCCTATGCCGTTCTCTTTTTAACCATGACATCGTCGCTTTTCGATCTGCGCTCGGTAGAGATACTGGGCAATCATCAGATTACCCGTACGGAGATACTTCATCTCAGCGGCGTCAATCTTCGCAACAACATCTTCTCCCTGTCCCTCAGGGATAT
>JAQVUQ010000289.1 GCA_028699365.1 bacterium
GTTCCTGAACCATGCTCATAACCTGTCGCGCAATGACGGCTGCGCCGCAACCTGCGCACAAACGATGCCCGCCGGTAAAGAGCGGCTTCTTCCTGGATATCTCTTTCAGTTTGACCGCCACGGATCAACCTCCCCTTACGCCTAAATAATCAAAACGAGCCAACTCCTCTTCCCCCTGTCCGGCACGCTCCAAAGATAGAAAGAATTCCTTAAGATCGTTCAAGGTCAGGTCTCTGCCGCCCAAACCGTAGACACGGTTGTAAAGCTTGATATTGCTGCCGGCCGATTGAAGGACGGCTCCTATATCCGCTGCCAGCGGAGCCGTGCCGGCCCCGAAGGAATCGGCCCGGTCAAGGACGCCGATTGCCTTTACACCGTTCAACGCTTGCATTAAGGCCTCGGCCGGGAACGGGCGGAAGACCCTGGGACTGATAACTCCGGCGCGGATACCTTGATCACGAAGCTCGTCTGCCACAACTTCCGCCGTACGGGCTGTGGAAGACAGAGCCGCCAAAGCGATCTCGGCATCTTCCATCCGGTAACTGTTCACCAGACCGTAACTCCTGCCGCTGACTTCCCCGAAGCTGTTACCCGTTTTAACTATGACTTCCAGCGCCCTCTCCATGGCTTCCACCTGCTGGCGTTTGAACTCCATATAGTAGTCGTACAGCACCAGCGGGCCGTAAACGACAGGGTTTTCACGGCTAAGCAAGGGATTTACCGCTTTGTAAGGCCCGATAAACTTCCCGACCACTTCATCTTCCAGCATCTCTATCCTGGTCAAGGCATGGCTGACTATAAAGCCGTCGTAGCAGACCATCACCGGCAGACGAACGTCCTTGTGCTCGGCAATGGGCAAAGCCTGTATGAAAGTATCGTAGGCTTCCTGGGCATCACGACAGTAAAGCTGTATCCAGCCGGAATCTCTGGCTCCCATGCTGTCGCTGTGATCGCAGTGGATATTGATCGGTGCGCTCAGAGCCCGGTTGACCAGAGCCATGGCGATGGGCAGGCGATTGCCGGAAGCTATGTAAAGCATCTCCCACATATAGGCCAGTCCCTGGGAGGACGTTGCCGTAATCACCCTGGTTCCGGCAGCCGATGCTCCGACACAGACACTCATGGCGGAATGCTCGCTCTCCACCGGGACGAACCGGGTACGCACACGGCCGTCACTGACAAACTTGGCGAACTCTTCCACCACCTCCGTCTGCGGAGTTATGGGGTAGGCCGCCACCACATGAGGCTCTATCTGGCGCATGGCCTCGGCTACAGCTCCGTTGGCGGTTCCGGCGACAACGCTCATTGGCCACCCTCCTTTCTGGAGGCATCCACCCCGTCAGGCTCCAGGCTCCTGATACTGTCGCCGGGGGCGACTTCGGTCTGCTCCGTGGCCTCGACATCGCTCTCCGGCACCATATAGATGGCGTCCACCGGGCAGACCTGATCGCAAACGCCGCAGCCCTTGCAGAAGAAATAATCTATTCCTCTAACCTGGCCGTCCACGGCTATAATGGCGCTGTCGGGACAGTGCACCCAGCAGAAAAAGCACTGAATGCATTTATCCTCCAGCCATACGGCCCGCTCAGCCCGCCAGTTGCCGGTGGCATAGCGCTGGGCGCTGCCGGGCTCGGTGATGACGGCACCTATGGGCAGATCCCGCCACCCGGTCTTCTCGCCGCCGTATTCCTGACGGCAATCGGCCTCATAGATATGACACATATCATCCCGTTCCCTCACTCTCCCGTCACCTCCCGGAAAGCCTCTCTGAAAGAGAGGATATTCGCCTCCAGCAGCTCCGGCTTGATCTTGCCGGTCAGCGTATGGCGTATCTCCTCTTCCGCCGTCTCACGGGAAACAGCCGGACATACACCCAGCAGTGCGCCCAACATGGCGGTATTAGTTACCGGGCGTCCGATATTGGCCAGACTGATCTCCGTGGCCCTGACGGTGAAGAGACGCCCGGTTTGCAGCTTGAGCCTCTTCCGCAGTTCCCCGGGAGAGCGGGCAAAGTTGGCTATCAGCAGGCTTTCCGCCCCCAGACCTTCCGTCAGGGAAGTGTTGCCTATCAGGGTATCGTCCATCACCACCACTGCATCGGGCATAGTGATATGAGAATATATCCTGATGGGAAGATTATCGATACGAGTAAAGGCCTGAAGCGGCGCCCCCCGGCGCTCCGGCCCGAATTCCGGAAACGCCTGGAAGTATTTATCCTCCCTCAAAGAGGCGGCCGCCAGTATTTTGGCCGCCGTCACCACTCCCTGGCCGCCACGGCCGTGCCATCGTATCTCCAGCATGTCAGATACCTTTTTCGCCCATCAGCAGAGCCATATCCACCACGCGACAGGAGTATCCCCATTCATTGTCGTACCAGGCCATGATCTTGACCATATCCCCCAGAACCATGGTGGAGGAAGAATCAATAATGCTGCTGTAGTAGGAGCCTACGATATCGCTGGATACCAGCTCCTGGTCGGTTACAAAGAGGACGTCCTCCATGCGTTCCTGAGTGGAGACCTCCATAAGAATATCGTTGACCTCATCGACGCTGGTTTCCCGCCTGACCTGGCAGGTGATATCGATGATCGAACCGGCAGGAGTCGGTGTCCGGACGGCCAGGCCGTCCATCTTGCCCTCCAACTCAGGAATGACCAGGCCTATGGCACGAGCAGCCCCGGTGCTGGTAGGGACCAGATTGATGGCCGCCGCCCGGCTGCGGCGCAGTTTACCCTTGGGAGAATCCAGCAAGGCCTGGCTGTTGGTATAAGAGTGAGCCGTATTGATGAAGCCCTTGACCACGCCCAGACGATCATTGAGGACCTTTAAGGGCACGGCCAGAGCGTTGGTAGTGCAGGAAGCGGTGGAAACAACCAGATGCTTTTCAGGATCGTAGAGATCCTCGTTGACGCCTATTACGCAGGTCAGGTCGGCGCCCTTGGCCGGAGCGGTGATGATGACTTTTTTGGCGCCCCCGCCCTCTATATGCGGCAGGCTCTTCTCCCGTGATTCAAAAAAACCGGTGGATTCTATGACCAGATCCACGCCCATCTCGTTCCAGGGCAGCTTGCCCGGGTCCTTTTCGCTCAGCACCTCTAGCTCTTTTCCATCCACCATGATTGAGCCGTCCTTGGCCTCGACTTCACCCATAAATCCGCCATGAACGGAATCGAACTGCAGCAGGTAGGCCAGGGTCTCGGCATCGGTCAAATCGTTTACGGCTACAAACTCCAGATCCTCCTCATCCAGGCCGGCTCTGAATATCAGCCGCCCAATGCGACCAAAGCCGTTTATCGCCACTTTCAACGCCATGTCGTCGTCCTCCTTGCTTCGGGGGTCAGTGACCCCTATCCTTATTAAAAAAGGGGTATCATCCCTCTAGTTGATGATACCCCCGGGCGAGAACGGCCAAACATGGGTGACCTACTCCACCTGATCCTCCGGCCTGGGGGCAATTTTTGCCGCACCCGGCAGTTTCCACATCGGCCGCTTGCGGAATTTGTTGTGGAAAAGGTTCTCTATTTTCTTCTTCTCCTCCATATGCACCATACAGGCACGTATACAGCCTCTGGCACCGCACAACGCCCTGTAGCCCACCGTTGCCGCCATCGTTCCGGTAAAGCCCATGGCTCTGTCAACCGGGAACTGCCTGGTCTTGCGGAACTTTCCGGCCGCCAGAACGTGGGTCAGACGGTACGCTTCCTCCTCGCTGACACCGTCGGCCTCGCGCACGTTGATATCCAGGCCGGGGAAATCCTTGTGCAGGAACGGATCTATCTCTTTGTTCAGGCCGTGATGGGTCAGCGTACACTTGCCCATATGAACATCGCCCCAGGAGATGTCGTGTCCGTCTATGTCGATGTGTATCTTCTCGTCTTTGCCCGGAACGGCTCCGGGGCACTGGGCATGGCAAAGCATGCATTCGTCGCACAGATCCTGCTCCTGAATTGGATCATACTCTAATTCAGCATCGGTCAGAATCATGGCCAGGCGCTGTCTGGGGCCAAACCGTTTGCTCAGAAAAACCTTGGAATGTCCGAACTGCCCCAACCCGGCCGCTACCCCGGCAATACGGACCTGGGCCACCACCTGGGGTGCCGGCGCTCCCTGGCGCAATTGCGGCTCCACAGGCTGTATTTCAGGACCGCCGGCAAAATGAGGCACGGCTTCGTATCCTGTATTCTCTATAC
>JAQVUQ010000290.1 GCA_028699365.1 bacterium
CCCTTACCCTGAGTAACGACTCTTACAGGAAATGCACCGTTGCCGAAGTGATACTCCCGGCCCCAGACCCTGACTATACGTCCCTTGATCTCTATCGAGGTCCACGGCGGCGGCACTGCTCCCTCAGGTATGATGCCTGCAGGCTGCGCCCGCCATTGCGGCACAGCCGGAACCCTGAAAGCCTGACGCATATCCGCCTTTACCGCACCGCCGGCATCCCTTACTTCGCATACCAGTTGATAATCATCCGGCTTGATCTCCTTTACGGGGATCTCGAAAGCCTTGTTATCGGCGCCCTCTATCCTGGCCGTTCTTTCAATGACGGTCTGATCGCCTTTCCGGAGAATCACTTTGAGATCCGAGCCTGCAAACGGCCTGAGTGAGAAGCCCTTCACCGTAACCCGGAACATGCTGCTGTTGAGGAAATACTTGTCAATCGAGATCTCCAGCGCCTTTCTCTCCTTATAGGTCACCGGCACGCTCTTGGCGGCCAGTTGGACCTTGCCCTCCTCGATAAGACAATCGACAAAGTAAGTTCCTCCAGGGCGGGCCGGCATCCATACGGCCACATCTCTGGCGGCGCCGGGAGACAGTGATATCTCCTCGTTCATCTCCTTGCCGGCCGCCTTATCCAGCGGTATCTGCTGCCCTTCAAAAGCCATGGCCGAGCTGAGATCGGGAAGCTTGACGCTTGTAACAGAACCGCTCTTCTCCGGGTAAACCTTGAGAGCAGCCTTGATATTATGAGTTGTTTTGCCGTTGTTCACCAGACTGATGACGGCACCGGCCTTATATCCCGGCATTATGCCTATGGACTTCACCCGCACCGCCAACGCGTCCGTAAAGAGAATATTGCCGTAATACTTCTCGTTGAAGAAATAGCCGGCACAGGGGTTCCATCCGGTGCGCATCCGCCCCGGCTCATAGCGGTTAACGGCAAACCGCCAGGCATCGCCGGCTTTGGGGACGCTCCCCAGTTCCTTTACCGGGATAGCGATTTCGCCCTCCCAGTAATTATCGGTTATGTTTGTTTTATACTCCCAGGAGCCGTTCCATACGGCATCCCAGTGCCTGGTATTATCGTTGTACCGGCCGTCAAAGATTGCTCCGGTGCTGTTGGCGACCAGAAAGTAATGATCCGCCGTCTTACCGGAAGTATCGTTCTTGATGAAGATCTCTACACAATCATCCTTGGTGGCATTGGCATCCCTCTTTTTAGGATCACAATTGGCCACCAGAGGGTCTCCGTAAAGGCGGTGGAAACGAAAGGCAACGATCAATTTGTCACCAGCCACCTTGATCCAGGCCTCGGACGGATTAAAGACCATGTAATGCTCGGGATTCTCCTCCTGCATCTTCGGCCCCAGAGGGCAAACATTGAGAAAGCCGGTCAATGCCGAGGCATCGGCATACTCCTGCTCATCGACGACGCCGTCGACTCTGACGGACGCACTCCCCAGCGGAACGGTCGTTACTGCTGTCCGGTAGCCCAAAGTCTCGGCGGCAAAGGCCGCCGATGCCAATGCACATATGCCGATTACAATCCCCAAACAGAACCGAATATTTTTCAACATATCATCCTCCGTATTTTATCTGATCAGATGCCAGTCATAGGTAACGCTGTTCCCGGCTCCCGGAGCCGCCGCCAGGTTGACGGTAAAGCCGGCGGCCGTTTTAGTCACAGTCCTGACGGTACGGCTCTCTGCGGCCGGTGTGCCGCCCTCGGCTACCGGGGTCAGCGTCAGGAAGTAGGCAGCATCGGCCTCGGCCGCACCGAAAGTTACGGCCGTACCGGTAGCCGTGCCGGAAACGGTGACGGAGCCTCTCAGGTTCCTGGCGATCGTACTGCTGCCGGAAAGACCGGATATACCGGACAGATCGGCGGCGTTCAGGCTGCCACGGCGCAGCTTTCCGGCATACTGCCAGCCGTTTACTCCACTGACATCATAGAACTCGCCGTAATTATCCGTGCCGCTATCCTGTATCTCACCGGCAGCAGTTCCTACAATAAGGAAATTGTAGAAACGGTTGCGTCCGCTGGAGGCATCCAGGACCAGGTTCTTGACGCCGCTGCTATTGAAAGCCGTATTGCCGCTACGACGGTAATGCCCTGTCCAGATGCAATCGTCGGTATTGATAAACTCAATACCGTTGCCTACACTTGTGCCGATATCCATAGGACTGCCGGGACTGACGGCGGATATCGTCAGGTTGTTACAACCGCTGAATCTGAATTGAGGCTTCTCTCCTCTGCCGATGTTGCCGATATCGGTTACGGCGGAGAGTTGCGAGTTGATAATCTCGTAGGCAGGAGCATTTCTGGAGCCGTATTTACTCATGCAGGTGGTGAAGCTGCAGCGATGCAGACGTCCCTTGAATACCTGGTGCCAGCCGCCACGACGCAGTCCCGCCTGCAGCCCGTGTATAACGCTGTAATGAAAGCCGCTGGCATCGTCGTGAGGATAGGTGGAATCCACTTCCAGCAGAGTGGTATCGTAGGTTGGAGATGTTCCCTGACCGCAATCGCCGTAGATATTCTCTATGGTGCTGACCTTAATGTTGCCTTCAATCCAGACCAGGCGCTGATGATAGGAGTTGCTGCCCTCGATCAGGATATTCTCCAGGTCTATCTGGATCGTCTCGCTGAGAATGGCGATCTGGCTGGAGTTATCCACCACATCGTAATGGACAGCCGAGACCCCCGGGACGTTGGGAAGTTGAAAGGTCATGTCCTTGATCCATTGATGCCATGCCCTGGAAGCTACGGCTTCCCATTCGATCAGAGCTCTATCCTGAGGAAAGGTAGTCTCCCCCGAAGTGCCGATGACGGTATCCCTCATACCGGCACCCTGGAGCCTGACTACCTTTGTCGGGGTGGAGCCGGTGCGCGGCAGAATTACAGGATTTTTTATATTGTATCTGCCGGGGGAGAAGAAGACCGTTCCTCCCTGCCCGCCTCCGTTCATGGTGGCAGCAGCGTTGACGGCTGCCTGTATGGCAGCAGCGTCATTAGTCACCGCGTCGGCCTTGGCACCCCACCACTGCGGATAGACCTTCTCCAGCCGGCCCTTGTTGCCGCTGAAGGATACCGTCCCCGCCCCGGTGAAGATCTGCTTGAGCGGTGCCTGTACCGGCCCTGTTATGGTAACCGTGACTCCGTTGCTGATATTCAATTTGCCGCCCCCCCAGAAGAGGAGCGTAACGTTGGACGGTACCGTAAGGTTGCTGGTCACGTCCTTGCTCACCGGTATGAGCAGCGTTCTGACGTTGCTGCCTATGGCCGTTATGGCTGCCGACAGTCCGGCATATTTCTGGACGTTGTCAACCGTCCCGTCCAAGGATTTATTGGCTATGTCCTGCACCGCCGTAGTGTCTACCGTTTCGGCCCAGGCCGTATTGCTCAGGTGCGTATGCTGTAACATTGCGCTGAGGAGAACTGCAAATAATAGAACAAACAAGCTTTTCTTTAGAGTTGATCTTCTCATTGTCGTCCTCCTATCTTATCAGATGCCAGTCGTAGGTAACGCTGTTCCCGGCGCCCGGAGCCGCTACCAGGTTGACGGTAAAACCGGTGGTATTCTTGGTTATGGACCGGATACGGCGACTGTCCGCAACCGGGGTACCGCTCTCAGCCACCGGGGTCAACGTCAGGAAGTAGCTCGCATCAGCCTCGGCCGTGCCGAAGGTTACGGTCGCGCTGGTGGAAGTGCCTGAAACGGTGACTGAGCCCCTGAGGTTCTTAGCCACAGTGCCGCTGCCGGAAAGACCGGATACGCCGGTCAGGTTCTGTGCGTTTACGCTGCCTTGGCGCAGCTTGCCCATGAATTGCATTCCCAGATTGAGAGCGCTGACATCGTAGAACTCGCCGTAATTATCCGTGCCGTTGTCCTGAATCTCGTTGGCTATATTGCCTACAATACGGAAGTTATAGAAGCGATTACGCTCGCTGGCAGCGTCCAGGACCAGATTCCTGGTGCCGTTATTGCTGAAGGACGGATTGCCGGTACGGCGCTGATGCCCTATCCAGAGACAGTCGTCGGTATTGATAAACTCTATGCCGTTACCAAACCCGAGACCCAGATCATCCGGACAGCCGGGACTTACATTCGTGATCATCAATTGAGAGCAATTCTCGAACTTGAGTTGAGGCTTCTCACATCTGCCTTCCAGGGCAAAATTAGAAAGG
>JAQVUQ010000291.1 GCA_028699365.1 bacterium
AAGGGCGCCCTATAATTTTCACAGTCGGGCGTACGGCGCTTTTTAAAGGAGCTTCCTATGAATAAGGACGGGCTTTCATTCGATACCATCTGCCTGCACGGCGGGCAGGAGCCAGATAAGGATACCATGTCCCGGGCCGTTCCCCTGTATCAGACGGCGGCCTACTGCTTTCAGGACAGCGACCATGCCGCCCGTCTTTTCGCGCTGGAAGAGGACGGCAACATCTACACCAGGATGGGCAACCCCACCACGGCGGTTTTTGAAAAACGTCTGGCTATGCTGGAGGGCGGCATCGGCGCTCTGGCCACGGCTTCCGGACAGGCGGCCATAACTCTGGCGGTGCTCAATCTGGCCGGCAGCGGTGACGAGGTGGTCTCGTCGGCCAGCCTTTACGGCGGCACGTACAATCTCTTCTCTACCACCCTGCCCAAGCTGGGCATCAAAACGATATTTGTGGACGGCAGCGATCCCGCCAACTTCCGACGAGCCATTACGCCCCGCACCCGGCTGGTCTATGCGGAGACGCTGCCCAATCCCAAGCTGGATATCATCGATCTGGAAGCGGTAGCCGCCGTAGCACATGAAGCCGGGCTGCCGTTCATAATAGATAACACGGTGGCCACCCCCTATCTGGTGCGTCCCATAGAACACGGCGCCGATATCGTGATCCACTCCACCACCAAGTACATCGGCGGTCACGGCACCAGTATCGGCGGCGCTATCGTGGATTCCGGAAGCTTCGACTGGAGCAAGGGGCCTTTCCCGGGACTGACGGAGCCTGATCCCAGCTATCACGGCGTCAGCTATACCGGGAACTACGGCAAGGCGGCGTATATAGTGAAGGCACGCGTTCAATTGCTTCGGGACCTGGGTCCCGCCGTGAGCCCGTTCAACGCCTGGCTCTTCCTGCAAGGGCTGGAAACCCTCCATTTAAGGATGGAGCGACACTGCTCCAACGCCATGAAGCTGGCCCTCTATCTTCAGGATCATCCCAAGGTCGGCTGGGTAAACTATCCCGGGCTGGAGAACCACCCGTGCCATGATCTGGCTCTGAAATACTTCCGGGGCGGCTTCGGTGCCATGCTGGGCTTCGGCATCAAGGGAGGCCTGGAGGCCGGACGGACTTTCATCGACAGCGTTCGCCTGCTCTCCCATCTGGCCAACATCGGCGATGCCAAGAGCCTGGTGATTCATCCGGCTTCCACCACCCACCAGCAACTCTCTCCGGAGGAGAGGCTGGCCGGAGGCGTCAGCGACGATTACATCCGCCTCTGCGTGGGGATTGAAGCGGCAGAGGACATAATAGAGGATATCGATCAGGCTCTGGCAAAAGCATGATCGTTCTGGTAAACTTTTGTACATGATTACGAAACTTAAATACTATACCTTTGCTGAACGACCGGGCGATGAGTTGCATCTCGATTGCGGGCGCAGTTTGAGCCCCGTAACGTTGGCATATGAAACTTACGGTCGTCTTAACGCTGCAAAGAGCAACGCCATTCTGATACTGCATGCTCTCTCCGGGGATGCCCATGCCGCCGGGCGGCACCATCAGGAAGACAGCAAACCCGGCTGGTGGGACAACGCCATCGGCCCCGGCAAGGCTTTCGATACCGATAAATACTTCGTTATCTGCTCCAACGTCATAGGCGGATGTCAGGGCTCAACCGGGCCGTCCTCCCTCAATCCCGCCACGGATAAACCTTACGGCACCTCCTTTCCCATGATCACCGTACGCGATATGGTCAGGGCGCAAAAGCGCCTGATTGATCACCTGGGAATCGAGACGCTGCTGGCCGTGGCGGGGGGATCCATGGGAGGAATGCAGGTGCTGGAATGGACCATATGTTATCCGGACAGCGTCAGGGCCGCTATTCCTCTGGCCACTACCGCCCGCCTCTCGGCTCAGAGTATCGCCTTCAATGAAGTAGGACGGCAGGCTATCGTATCCGATCCCAATTGGAACGGTGGGGATTATTACGATTCGGCGGCACCGGCCACAGGTCTGGCCCTGGCCAGGATGATCGCCCACATCACCTATCTGAGCGACGAGTCCATGCATAACAAATTTGGACGCCGCCTGCAGAACAGAGATAATTACAGCTATGATTTCATAACGGATTTTCAGGTAGAAAGCTATCTGCACCATCAGGGTGAGAGCTTTATCAGACGGTTTGACGCCAATTCCTATCTGTATATAACCAGGGCTATGGACTACTTCGATCTTTCTTCGGAGAACGGCTCCTTGAAAAAAGCGCTGGAGGGTGTCAAAGCCAGGTTTCTGGTGGTCTCCTTCAGTTCCGACTGGCTCTTTCCCACCTATCAATCCAAGGATATAGTCAGTGCCTTACGCAAGAACAATGTAGATGCGTCTTTCTGCGAAATAGCTTCGTCTTACGGCCACGACGCCTTTCTGCTGGAAGTCGAGCAGTTGTCTCCCCCGGTATCCGGGTTTCTGGATTCGACTTTCAAGGGGGCGACATCATGAGTTCCGTGATCCGGATTGAAGATAAGACTGTTCTAAAGAATATGCGCTACGATCTCCAGGTGGTGGCTTCGCTGGTGGAGGAAGGCAGTCATGTCCTCGATCTCGGCTGCGGCCAGGGAGAGCTGTTGCTCTGGCTGACGGAGCACAGGGGCGTTACCGCCCGCGGCGTAGAGATATCAGAGGAAGCGGTCCGCAGCGGCATCGCCGGCGGTCTGTCCGTATACCACGGCGATATAGACGAGGGCCTGGCCGATTATGCCGATAACTCCTTCGATCTCGTCATCCTCAGCCAGACCCTGCAAATGGTCAGAAATCCGCATCTGGTAATGGACGAAATGCTGCGGGTGGGCAGACAAGCCATCGTCAGTTTCCCCAATTTCGGCCACTGGAGCGTGCGTCTCCATCTTCTGCTGCAGGGAAGGGCGCCCAGGACACCCTCCCTGCCTTACGAGTGGTACAACACACCTAACATACGCGTGCTGACCATCCGTGATTTCCACAACTTCTGCGCCGAATCCGGTATCACCATTCTTAAGGAGATACCTATCGTCTTCTCAGGCTCCCATGACGGGCGTATCGTCCGTCTGAATCCCAATCTGACGGCGCAATACGGTATCTACCTGGTTACCAGAGCGCAGCCCTAAGATACTTCTCTCTCCCTCTCCGTCTCCGTCTCTCCCTTTCTGCCGTATCTCGGCCACCAGTGTTCAAAATCAAACACAGCCAGCGCCCCCAGAGAGGCCAGGAAGAGGCCGAAGAGGAAGATCCATCCGACTATGGGTATGAGCTGTATCAACTCATAGAGAAACGCTCCCAGCAACAGCGCCCATATCAGGCTGGTCGCCCTGCGATTGCGCAGCAGATACAGGACCAGCCATCCCAGGAATATAGCTGCAAAAACTTTCGCCAGGTATAGCGTGATCATCCAGCCGGCCAGCAAAATCAGGCCCAGCGGAATGCCGATCACCGTCATAAGCAGGATAATCGCCGCTATGGGCGTAACCACCAGCACCAGAAAACCGATGCCCAGGCTGCGCCAGAATCTACGCCAGGTTATTTCAACAACACCGCTGCTGAACCTGGGGAAGAGATAGACCAGCACCAGACCTGTAACGATGGTTGCCAGCGCACTCCAGAGCAGGAAGAGCAGCAATCCGCCTATACCGCCGTCGCGCCTCCCGTCCTGCCTGGGCTGCGGCGGTTGATTGCGCCTTATCTGTCCGGTCACTCTGGCATTGGGATTTATTGTCGCTTCTTTTGAACTGGTGTAAATGAGATCCCCTGCGACAACAGCTCCGGGACCCAACGTCAACATGGATGTGTTGACATTCACCGATCCGCCTATCCTGCTGTAGATAGCCAGATTGCCGACACTACCCATTACATTGCCTGTGACAGGGGCACTCAAGTTGGTATTGCCGCCCCAGACAAGAACGTCTCCACCTATGCCTGCCCCTGAAACCGTGACCGTACCGCCGGCCACCACCAGATCGTCCCTTACCGGAGAATTGATGTTGACCGTGCCGCCGGCCACTCTGATATCGTCGCCGGCTCTACCATTGACGGTAACCGTGCCGCCGGCCGCAATTACATCCTGTGTGACCGGACCGTTGACATTGACCGTACCACCGGCCACCACCAGATCACCGTTGACTGTGCCGTCGATAAGGACCGTGCCCCCGCTGATATAAACGTCC
>JAQVUQ010000292.1 GCA_028699365.1 bacterium
GGTACGCACTGACCCGGTCAGCGATGACCCAGTCGGCCGGGAGGTGGAGCGAGCCAGGCTGGATCTGGCAGGCCAGGAGTTTGATCTGTTGATAATCTGCATTGCCGGCTGGATACCGTCACACACGGTAATGCGCCTGATAGACGACTGGTCGCATAAGCCTATGCTGCTCTGGGGACTGCGCGGCTGGAGAGATGGAGACCGTTTCGTGACTACGGCCGATCAGGCCGGTACAACCGCCCTGCGCCGAACCATGCAGGATATGGGGTTCCGGTTCAAATACATCGTAGATTATATGGATCGGGAGCCGGACGATCAGCCTATTCTCTCCTTTGCCCGGGCAACTCAGGCCGCTGCCCGCCTGCGTCATGCCCGAGTGGGTATGATGGGCTGCCGGGACATGAACCTTTACGCCACGTTGCACGACGGCATTAGTTTGCGTCGAAGCATCGGACCGGAGATAGAGAACTTTGAAATGCTGGAGATGGTGCAGCGCATCCAGCGCCTGGATGCCGTTGAAGTGGCTGCGGCAGTGAGGCGCATGAAAGAACGCTGGCAGTTTGTCAGTCAGGCCGATGGTGAGAGCCTAAGCCGGGCGGCGGAACTCTACCTGGCTGTTAGTGCCAAAGCTGTCGAACGCGGTTATGAAGGAGTCTCGCTTATAGATGTGGACGGCGTTAAAAAGCTGCTCGGGTTCCCACCTGCTCCGGTCTTCATGCTGCTGGCGGAGGACGGTCTATGCACCATACCCGAGAACGACGTTCCAGGTGCCGTTACCCAGTTGATGACCACCTATGTCACCGGCCAGATTGCAGCATACATGGAGATATATGAATTCAGCAGCCGGGGCATGTTGATCGGCGTACCCGATTATATTCCATCAGAAATAACGGACGGTCCGGTTAAGGTCATGCCGTCTGCTTTCGGCCATCTGGGCCAGGGGTTGTTGAACGTATCCGAGGTGCGTCCCGGACAAATTACCTTGGCGCGTCTGTTATGTGCTGAGGGGTGTTACAGCTTACATCTGGCAACGGGCAAAGCTGAACGCCCGCAGCCCTGGGAGGAGGCAGGTTGGGCTCCCCCGGCACCACAGTTGCCTGGCCTGCAGGTGAAACTGGATGGTGCCATAGAGGATTTCATCCAACAGGTTGGCGGACAACACTATATACTCTCCTATGGAGATAATCGTCCCCAACTGATAGATCTATGTCAATTGCTGAAGATTGAGGTCTTATCATGAAAAGAGATAACGCTCCGACTAAGGTGACAGAAACCGGCTCGGCGAAAAGAGCAACGACCTACGACGTTGCGGTGACGGGCTATATCGGCGTCGATCTGGCACCAGCCTGGCTTAATGGGTTATCTCTTCCTTCTTTTGGTGATCTGTTTCAACCCGGACATCTTGTCGAAGTGGGAGAACTGGAGATAACGCCGGGAGGCGCGGTCGCTAATACCGGCTTGGCCCTGCGGCGTTTCGGTCGTAGCGTTTATTTGAACGGCATGGTGGGGTGTGATCTGCTGGGAGATTTTATTATCAACCATTTTCAGCAGGGCGGGGCCGGAGGCATCAGGAAAGCGGACAGGGGTTCTACCGCATACGGCCTGGTGCTGGCTCCGCCCGGTTTGGACCGGATCTTTCTGGAGCATGCGGGATGCAATGCCGCCTTCGGCATGGAAGATATCGATTGGCCTGCCGTAACGCAGAGTCATATCTTCCACTTCGGCTATCCGCCTCTGATACAGCGCTTGTATTCCGACGGTGGCGTTGAACTAAACGCCATTTTCCGGAAGGTGCGGGAAGCAGGAACGATCACCTCCCTGGATATGAGCCTGCCGGATGCCGGCAGCCCGGCAGGACAGGTAGACTGGCCGGCATTTATGAAAACGATACTGCCGTCAGTTGATATCTTTACGCCCAGCATAGAAGAGCTTCTTTATACCATGATGCCGCAGCACTATTCCCGGATAATGAGCGATTGTAGTAGTAAAGATATTCCGGGAGCCATACCGCAGGAGTGGTACAGTGAACTGGGAGATATGATTGTCGGACTTGGAGTCAGGGTGCTGATGGTCAAGGCGGGACGTCATGGTGCTTACCTGCAAACCGGAGATATACGGAACTGGGCAGTCGCTGATAAGCTGCAACTGGATACCGACAGTTGGAGCTATCGCCGTCTATGGGTGCCGGCTGTGCCGGCTGACCCGCAACGTTTTTGCAACGCTTCCGGGGCTGGAGACTGTGCCGTAGCCGGTCTGCTGAACGGCCTGTTGGAAGGATTGGAGATGGAAGAGGCTGCAACCTGTGCTATGCTGGCCGGACGGGACAGTCTTTACGGTATTGATGCCCTTAGTGGACTGCCTGACTGGCCAGGGATGATGGATGAATTAAAGACAGTCAAATAAATTCGACTGGTAAAGAGAGGATAAATTATGAATAAGAACAGCTTATTGATCGGATGGAGTAGTGCTGACTTAACGCCGGAAGGACCTGTGTTGCTTGCCGGGCAATTCAATGCCAGGATTTCCGAGAGAGTAGCCGATCCTATCACGGCAACTGCGTTGGCTCTCCAGTCGGGACAGGAGCATTTGGTGATGGTAAGCTGTGATTATGTCTGCATTCCCGACGCCTTGCGCGATAATGTTCGTACACGTCTGGCTGCCTCTTATCCGGATATCGATCCGATGAAGGTCATTCTCCATGCTACACATACGCATACCGGCCCCGAGTTGCGAGTATCGCTTGCTGAAGCCGACCGTACCTCTAATGGAATCGGTATAGATCTTGATGTTACGTCGATCGAGGACTATGTTCGCTGGGCTACTGAACGTATTGTCGCTGCTGTGGCCGAGGCTTGGGAAGCCCGAGTGCCTGGTGAGGTCGCCTTCGGGCAGGGCTATGCCGTCGTTGGGCATAATCGACGTTGGGTGGACGTTAACGGCAATTCTACTATGTACGGTAATACCGATAACTCTCTTTTTAGCCATATCGAGGGCTACGAAGACCATAGCATCGGCATTTTGGCTACGCGCAACCGTAAAGGAGTATTGACCGGGCTGGTAGTTAACGTTCCCTGTCCATCTCAGGTAAGTGAAGAGGAGTTTTTTTTGAGTGCCGATTACTGGTACGAGACCCGGACGGAACTGCGGCAACGTTTTGGGAATGACTTATTCGTTCTGGCTCAGTGCAGCGCGGCCGGCGACCAGTCGCCACATATTATCTTCGATAGACAGGCGGAAGAGCGTATACTCAAGCTCAAGAAGCGTAACCTCCGTCAGGATATCGCCCTGCGTATCGCTGATGCTGTTGCAACGGTGCTGGATTGTATAGAAACTGAATTTGACGATGCTCCCGTTTTAAAGCACCATGTAGAAAAGATGGACTTAGCCTTGAATGTACTGACTGAAAGCGACGTCGAATCTGCAGGAAAGGAGGCCGATAAAATTGGTGAGCAGTATCGCAAAGAGAAGATGGAACTGGAAAACAACCCTGAAAGACGGAAAGAGCCACGCTGGTACTACACCGTCACTTACGCTTACAGGCGCATGAGATGGTATCAGGGGGTAATCGAGAGATTTGAGGCACAGAAAAGCTGCAAAACCATGCCGGTGGAGAGCCATGTTATCCGGATTGGTGAAGCCGTTTGGGCAACAAATCCTTTTGAATATTATCTCGATTTCGGTACCTATATTAAGGCCCGCAGCCAAGCGATTCAAACATTTCTCATTCAGCTTGCCGGCTCAGACAACTATGTTGCTAGCCTGCGTTCGGTAGCAGGAGGTAGCTATGGGTCGATTCCGGCCAGCAATCACGTTGGTCCGGAAGGCGGGAGACAATTTGCGCAGGCAATCGTGACGGCTATTGGGAATCTCTGGCCAAGGAAGCTACAGCTTTCGGACTTAAAGACGGTGAGCGACAAAGCAGATCAGCTATATAAAGTCATGCCGGTACTGCCGAATAACGAGCGCTTTAGGAATTAAATACAGGCGGAGGACAAATTGAAGAACCTTGCATTGATAAACGGGCGGGTTATCGATGGGACAGGCTGTCCCGTAACGTTTCCCGCAACGGTGCTTGTGAAGGGCACAGTTCTCACAGCCGTAGGGCCAACGACGGATATATCTGTCCCGGAGGAGTGTAGCGTCATTTATCTTCAAGGAAGGACTGTGCTTCCGGGTCTGA
>JAQVUQ010000293.1 GCA_028699365.1 bacterium
ATATGTCATTGCTCGTTCCGCTAACATATTGGGGTATAGAGCTTTATTTGATACTCGGGATTATCGCGGGAACTATACTTTTGGCATTGTTTATCAACGATCGGACGGGAATCAAGTATCCCGGTATACTACTCCTTTTGTTTTCTCTGATCATTATGATAAGAGCCGACTACACAAATTCATCGATTAAGGGATATGTAGAAGCAAATATTGTTTTGTCTTACATTGCTTTCCTTGCAAGCTTCTGGCTCTCAAGGGAAACCCTGATATACAAAAAAGCCTTTCCATTTATACTTTGGGGAGCATTTACCATTTATGGATTAATTTCATTTATTACACTTCTTCATGGTCATAACGATAACAGGTTGTCTGTGATTTTTGAGCACCCTAACCATTTAGGCAATGTTTTGGCTTTTGCCGTTATATTCTGTTTTGCAAGCGTTATTCAAATTGATAAGAGCTATTTGCGTATACTGTCATGGACATTAATCGGATTCCTTATAGCGGCACTTGCGCATACGCTAAGCAGAGGCGCATGGCTGGGGTGCATAACCGGGTTGTCTATGAGTATTCTATATCTGTGGAAAGGCATACCTGCTAAGCAACTATTATCCGCTCTAGCAATATTGATAGTTATAGCAAGCGTTACGGTATCGGTATCTTTCCCCGAGAACATCTCAAATCGGTTTTCGACAAATACTCCTGATACCCGAGTCTCCATCAGCAACAGACTTTTGTTATGGAACACAGCGACAAAAATGATCAAGGAGCATTGGTTGACAGGAGTCGGCGTTGCCGCCTTTGGAGAGGTCTTAAGGCGTGATTACCAAGTTGCGTTTGCGAACTCCGAGAGCTTTGACAGCGCTCTCAATAACTATTTAACGCTTGCAGTTGAAGCCGGCGTTCCAGCTTTGTTGGTATATCTTGCGGCTATTACTTTTGCCTGTGCTATTGCCGGCAGGAGCATTAGTCATGCCGGATTGATACAGTGTACAAATGTAGGGCTATTATGCGGTGTCTATTCAATCCTTGTATTTAGCTCGACTACCTATACTTTGTCACGAGCCTATGCTGTTATTCTTGTCTGGAGCGTATTGGGTTATTTAGTTGCTGATGGACAGGAGGCTTATAGAAGGGATGAAACCTATGCATAAATACCGGTTGCTACTTGTTATTTTAACAATTATTCTGGCATCAGTTATAACAGCCCATGTACGTAATAAGAACAATTCTCAACTCCCTCAACTGCCGCCGAAATATGAGGCTTCCGTAATGAGATCGCTTGATATCTCCGGTGAGAATCGCCCTGAGTTGGTCAAGGCGTTATCCGATATAAGCAAGGACCGTCTTCCCGCTATGTGCAACATGATTACCCGGATGCCCCGGTATGATCTTACCAATATTACCTCGCGGATGCTGCTGGATAGCGTAAACAGCGTGTTCGAAATCAATGCCATGGTTCCCTGGCGGCTGGATACCAACTCCAAACTCTTCCTGGATTATGTGTTGCCGTACCGTGTAAGCAATGAGAATCTGGAGAATTCAAGACGCGACCTGCAAAAGTTTGTCTATCCGGTAGTTCGCAATTGCCGAACCACCGAGGAAGCAGTGGCCAAAATGTTCGCTTTCGCTCTGGATGCCGTGCCGGCTCAGGAAATACATCTTACATCTGCCTATCCCTATGATTACCCGCCGTTTGCATCATGGAAATACGGACGGCTGAGAGAAGGACTGGGTTGCAGGGGACAGGCGCTTTTCCTGGCGGCGGCACTTCGTTCCGTAGGCATTCCCGCCAGCATGCTTGAGCAGGCGACGACGCTGGGAAGTATCTCGGATCATAACAACGACATGTATTACAGCACTTCTGATAAACGCTGGCATCCCTGTTCTGTAGCGGATACGGACATAGGAAACGATAAAGGGTTTGTTAACTGGATGAAAAGCTTTGGCGATGTTACAGTCTGCGCCAAACCTCCATATGTGGCATATGACTTAATCGGCAAGCAGATGTACGATAAACAAATAAACGTGGGATTGCATAAATTTCCGAGCAGTATATTGAAAGTAAGGGTTACTAGTCTGAACTGTGCGCTTGAGAATGCCGGTGTTTGTGTTTATATATGGTGCGAGAGGCTCCATAATTGGTACCCTGTAATGCTGTCCAGAACAAACGATAAAGGCTGGGCGGAACTGAGGCTGGGAAGCAACGACAAGTTTAGGCCGTATATGGTATCGGCAAGCAAGGGAGAGCTATGCGATTTTCAGTTTGTTACTCTTAAAGCCGGTGAAACTCGCATATTAAGTCTGGATATATCCAGATCGCATGATTCGGGCATGGTCGACGTTAGGGCAACGGAAACATTGGGAGAGCCCTGAGTCTTGTTTTGATACGATTACAAGCGGTTTGAATGGGGAAGATATATGAGTAAGAACACACCGGCACGAGAAGCAACCATCAACCCAGGCATACTCAGTAAGATAAAGCCCTGGGATATCGAAGCCAGCCTGGCGCTGGTAATTCTCCTGGCGGCAGGGTTTGGCGCCTGGATTGAGTTGCATGGATACAGATTTGCAGGCATAGGTCTGCCGATACAGAACGGCAGTAAGACTGCTACGACTGCAATGGCTACAACTATTCCCGATCTCATCGTGTCGATATGGTATGCGATAGCTATATTCAGCGTATTATGGCTGTTGCTGACCTTCATAGTATCTGTCGTACGGGCAAAGCTTAACAGACAGCAGGCCGATATCGAGATGGAAGGCTTTTTACTGATGCTGCCTATGTTGCTCCTGGTCCCGGCAGCAGCAGGCTTATCCGGAACGGGCTTGTCCTGTGATACACAGGGTTCAGGCTTTTTTGCGTGTTATTATCGCAACCGGCTTGTTATCCCTGTATACGCGATAATGGTTATAGCATCTTATGTATTAGCCGGAATGTCCATGATCAGACCGGCCTCAACCCGGAATTCCGCATACCGGGTTTCATGCTACCGAAGGCGGGTTATAGAGAGGGCGGCTCAGGCAGACAGCTTTTCACTGTTGCCTGTAGCAGCAGTTATACTGTTGGGCGGGATATGTCTGGGCTATTTGAATAACCGGAGCTTTGCAGCAGGGAGTGCACTCCAAACGGGCTTGATAATTGCTGCTGCTGCTTTAGTTCTCTGGGTTCTGACGGCGTGGGCTGCAGGGAGCTACCGTGTAAGGCAGTATAATGATCCATCCGGGATGAAAGTATCTCTGCTCACTATCGGTCGTCTAGCGGCAACTTTTTTTGTGATTGTGGATGCGGGCTTGTTGTTGATCATACCGATAAGAGAGGCCTATTATGGCATGATGGATTACGCACGGGTGATCATACCGGCCATGGCATCGATCTGTACCATTGCAGGGCTGTTTTATCTTTTAACCGGCCTTATCTTGTTGCCGGAGAGATATCCTGTTGCGACGTATCAAAAAAAGTCCCGGCTCTTATATATTCTGTCAGCAGGGTTGGACCGGATTCTGGATAAGGCAGGAAAGATACGGATAGTAATTCCAACGATGATTACGGTGCTACAAAATATCTGGAATTTCATGACTTTTAGAAGCATCGGAACTTTTGATAAAGCGTCTGACTTATCCGTAGCTGCGGTTGCCATTACATTACTGTTTGTCGTAACAGCGCAAGGTATTTCCGTTGGAAGGATAGGCAGATCGTTTCTAGGTAGTATCATAGGCTTCAATGTCTTTCGAGCGGATTTGCCGATAGGTATTGCTTCGGCAGCCGTAGTCATCTTTGTCGTAATATGGGCATATCGATTTATTGCCGGACGGTTGCATACGGATATAGCTTTATCCCGTGTATACGGGCATGCGGGATTAGCCCTGTTACCGGTGTCTGCTGTAGCGTTCATGTTAAGCCTGCTGCCTTTGAAGTGGGCCTTGGCGGCGGCGTCGGTTATTTATCCTGTTCTCATGTTGTGGGCGTTAGCCTATATGGTTATAAGCATGGAAGTGTCTTCAAAGACAACTCTAGCCATCAAATCCGTGTGGTCGGTTGTTGCTTTAATAGTCGTCTACATATCAGTGGGTTTGATCATCAACTATGCCCATATATCTCTGCTGGGGCATATGCGAGTTCCGGTGGTACAGGTAAGAGAGGTCCTGGCTGATAACGTATCGTCAAAGTACT
>JAQVUQ010000011.1 GCA_028699365.1 bacterium
AGGGAGAGATGTTCCGTGCGCAAATCAATCCACCTTTGTTTTATATCCGCATGTATCTTATTATTAACATCCACTTCTTCCCAGGCTGTCCAGTTGCGATATAATGTGGCGGCCGGACAAACTTATGCTTATGACTGTTCCGTTACCGTAGAAGGCATTACCGGGTTGAAAATCAGCGGCCAGACCAGGAATATGGATACCAGGGCCAACGGAAAAATAGGCATGGTCATGAAGGTCAGGGAGATCACCCCCAGAGACACGGCCCTGATAGAAACTCTTTTCGATGTCTTCAGCCTGAAAATTTCCACCTTGGGACAGACAACATACTTACCCCAGTCAGCCGGATTGAAAGGCAAGATGATAGTCGTGGAGATGGATCGTCGCGGCAAGCTGATCAAACTGGAAGCGCCTGCTTTCAAGATCCCGGATATGTTCCTGAGCGCGGACAGCCTGCTGGAAAGCGTCCTGTCCTCTCTGCCGGAAGCGGATATCCAGCCGGAGCAGAAGTGGGAGACAATCAAGCGTATGCCGCTGCCCCAGGGCGGCATCATAAACGCAGTAGCCACCTGCACTTTCAAGGGAATGGTCAATGTCGACGGGACCGATTATTACAAGGTCGAGAGTATTATAGATATCCCGCTCAATAAGGAAAAATACGCTGTAATCTCTTCCACACTTCATGATACGGTTTCCATGATGCCCATACGGATAAACAGCACCACCAAGGTAGTGATAAAAAACGCCGATCCTAATGCTGACGGAGCTACGAGCACCGACATGGATATCAAGACGACGATGACACAGAGAAAGAAGTTATGAGATAACGTCGAAGAGCGCTTCGGCGATCACCGTATGCCCGGCTGAACAATCGGTTATTCTCCGTTCAGCACCCGTTGCAGAAGAGGAACAAGCGGAGGCAGGTCTTCTTTGGTTGTTTGCCAGACAATGGAAATGCTTATTCCGAAATACTCATGAATTATGACATTTCTTATCCCGCGCATCTTGTCCCAGGGAATGTTTGCATAGCTGGATTGCACCTCTGCCGGAACATATCGGGCAGCTTCTCCGATAACACCCAGATTTTGGATCACTGCGTCCATTACTATTTCGCTTGCCCGAAAATCTTCCAGCGTCATGCCTCTCGTATAGCGCTGTATCTTATTAATCGCTTCCAGAATGTCTTCTATTCTAAGTCGCCAGTCTCTAGAAGGCATGGACGGACTCCTGCAAGATTCTTTGTCGTAGTTGGCGCTTTAAGGCATCGTAAGTTACAAGATCGACTTCTTTCCCCAAAAGGTTTTCCAGATACTCCTTTACATCGAGAAAAGTAAAGAATCCTACCGGCCGGCTGAACTCTACGAGCATATCGATATCGCTTTCTGCGTCCTCTTCACCCCGGGCTACAGAACCGAATAAAGCCAGAGATTTTACGCCGAACGATTCAAGATCGGTTCGATGTTTTACCAATTGGCGTATTACCTCTTCACGTGTCAGAAACTTTATGTTTAATGCATTTCCACGGTCTGTTCTCATAATTTATCCACCCGCCAGCAGACTAAACGTAACTCTCACCAGCAAAAACCATCAATCTTATTTTGCAAATCTCCTGTCTTTATCATAGAGTATTCCATGATGAGAATCAAGGATTCCTGAGGCCGGACAGGTTTAATTTAGCACGAGATAACATCGAAGAGCGCTTCGGCGATCACCGTATGTCCAGCCTGATTGGGATGTACCGGCTCCGCGCAGAAGGTATCCGGATGACGGTACTGCAACTGGCGTTGGAATATCTCGTGAGTCCGTATCAACATAGTATCGTATTTCCGATGCATTTCATGCACGATATCTATATACTCCGGCAGCATCTCCAGCACCCGGCTGCGCCGGCCTGTCCCGCTATCGTCACGGCTGATATAGAAGGGCTCCATCAGGATAACTCCGCCGGCAAGCGAGGGGACTATTGCGGCCAGCAGCGCATCATATATCTCCCGGTATTGTTCAGGCGTCACAGGCTCCGGCCCGTTCAGCATTACGCGATGCTGATCGTTGATACCTACCAGGATGGATAGCCAATCAGGCTTCAGTGCAAGGGCATCGTCATGCCAGCGGTTCTGCAGATCCCTGATGGTATTGCCCCCAATGCCCTTGTTGATGTATTCCGCCTTTAGTTCCGGGAACCGGGCCGTAACCTTATCGGTGAAAATTTTGACATAGCCGGAACCGAGAGGATAGCCCTCTCCCCGCCGCCCGCAATCCGTAATGCTGTCGCCGATGAACAGGAACTTCTGACCGTCTTTTATTTTCAGGCTCATTATCGTATCCCCCGGATCTACAGTCTAATATAGTATTTCAAAATACCTTTATTCGTTGCCGACACTGTAATATCCTGCCTGTATCGCTACTACAGAGAAGAAGAGCGGATGTGATTACGACAAAAATATCAGTATCATTAGGGTGTATGCTCTGGCTGATACCACTGCGAATATTCGGCATCCCGAAACTGCTACTTAAAGCTCCACCACAATCACTTCATAAAGCTTCAGACATGGAATATGGATATGCAATGCGACATCAAAGCTGTAAGATAAATCATCATTCTCCCTGAGTGGGAATACGTTCCCAGGCTTATGCCCGATGTTAAGCTTGAGCGTTATATCCCTTATCGGCAGGAACTCATTTATCGGCCGGCCATCCACTGTATTGTTTACCAGATGTATAATAAGCCTATCCGGTTCCGTTTGCTTATATATCTCTACAGCTACGGTTTTAGGCGCATCCGTTTCTATAATAGAGATACCGTTAAGCTCCTTTACCATGCGAATAATCCGCTCCGCTGCACTGACCATCGCAGTCTCTCTCATGAAATGCCCTATAGCCTCCGGGAAATAGGCTGTCCGGCCCGCGCCATAATTATTGAGAACTAACGATGGATAAGACGACAAGCCCTTTAATGGCGTATAAACCGTATTCATCTGATTCAAAAAGAAAGCAGGTGTCCGGGTATCGTCTTTAGCCTTTACCTTCAATGCGTAAGGGCCTCTTTCCATCAACTTTCCCTTACCAAATTGCAGATGCTCCTCCTTTGCCAGCAGATAATTCTCACCTACTACCACCGGGAAGAGATCATCGATCTCTTCTAGGCCGAGGAGGTCGAACAAACTTTCATTGTAATCCCCCCTCTCATCATAAAATCCGGCCTCAAAGGAAGCCAGAAGATTGCCGCCGGCGCTAACATATTCTCTAAGAATAGCAACAGCCTCTTTGTTCAAACATACGCCATCAGGCAGAATTACAGTCTTATACCTGGCAATATCCTTAAGGCTTTGATCAAGGAGAATATCAAAGGGGATATGAGCCCGTGTTAAAGCATGAAAGTAGCCTGCGTAAGCAGAGGACAGAAACTCCTCGCACTGTATTTTTCGAGCAGCCCAGTTCTTTACCTTATCACTTTTCTGATCAACAATCAGGTTCTCTTCTTTACCGGATCCCGGCCGCTCGTAAAAGCCTTCCAAGCGGGAAAGATAATTGCGACAGGTACAGGCCGAGAAAAGAAGACCAACTTCAGCAAAGCTTTCAGTTGCCGTAAAAAACTCTTTCTCTGCCTCTAAAAAAGTAAATATCTCTTTTACCGGTTTGTTTGCTTCCGGCTGAGATTCCAGTGAAGAATTAATCAAACCCAGCCAGGGATTGGCACCAGCCATCGCTGTCTGCGCTAAAGCCAATTGCACTTCACCCGGCGGCAGATTCAGATAATGCCATTTCCCGTTCATATAATGGGTGAAAACCACCGGCGGATTATCCCCCGCTCTCAAGTATTTACCGGTCATTAAAGAGGCATAAATATTCTGCTTACTGCCATAATGGAAGAAGGCTTCCGCACCATTGAAACTCTGGAAAGGGCCGGTTTTCTGAATATCCCGCGCCACACGCCAACCGGACGGCCCCCAACTGCCTGCATTAAGAAAGATAATTCCCTCCGGATTGATATCCCTAACCGCGTTTTGAGCATCGGACAGGAATTGAGCCAGGGAATTTTCTCTGAACCCCAGGTAGTTTTTCCATAACGGATCTTTCCAATCCTCTTTGGGGATCTCCCGCCCATATTCCGCTCTGAACTTTTCCCGGCAGGAAAGGCAGTAACAGGAATCAGGAAAGACCACAGGGCCGTCAAGAAAGACACCGTCTATCCCTGTCTTCATGGCTTCTCTTATCAAATCGAAAGCCCAATCACGCCAGGAACTGTTGACGCAAAAAGTCGTGCCGTTCCCGTAAAGTGGATGCATACGGCCGTAACTATGGCCGGTGCTCAGCAACTGCTCCCAGTCGGGGTGTTGTTCAGCAAAGTCATATGCATACCAGTGCATATTCAGGTATGAGAGCACTCTGATACCGTATTTATGGGCAAACGGGGTATACTTCCTCAGATAGTCAAATCCTTCAAGCCCAGGATAAGTTTCATATCCGGAGGCTTTAAAAGTTGTCCGGTAAGCATCGCCGACAAAACCAGGAGCGCCTACAATCCATTCGCAATTGATTTGCCAGTCTTCCTTCCTGCTCCGGGCCAGCGTCTCCATATCCTCTTCTTTTACACTGGAAAAATCCGGCGCATAATCCACCCGCAGCATGCGTACCGGCTTCATCCACCACTCTTTAACGTCGTTCATTTACCTTCTCCTCGTGATCTTATGATTACCCTGGGGACAAACGAAATACAGCCATTTGTGTCCAAAGTTCTCCTCTGTCTGGAAAGTTGTGTCTTTACCGTCTATACTGAGTCTTTGGGGCTCCCCGGATACGGGTATCTTCACCACCATGCCTTTGGGAGAACGGCAGTAAGCTTCGAAGGTGACGGTATCGCCTGCCATGACAAGGTTAGTTATACCTGACTTGTCTCAGTCGTGCCACCATGCGGCCAGTTCGTTCGTCCCCAGGTGAATGACTTTCAGCTTCTTCTCCTCGATATAACGGAGGAACTCTTCTATAGCCTGACGGGCCGGGCCTTCCCGGCTGATGTAATGGGGATGGTAGAACATATTGAAGGTCAGGTGGCAGTATACGGCTATATCCGCGGCTGCCTGCACTTCGCCTGTCTTGATTTCGGTATTACTGTCGTCAATGGACAGATTATGCCCCAGTTCATATCCGGTAATGGGTATCTCTATGAACTCAAGCCGTTCGTTGCCATGGTCAGTGTCTTCATAGTAATGATACGGGTAGGCGGTGCCGAAGCCGAAGTTCAGACTGCTGCCGTTTATGTGCCTGTCTGATGACAGCAGGTTGTTGTTGGAGGCTATGCCGCCCTGGGATTGCATCCACCGGGCGGGCTCTGAGCCGCCGTACCAGATCAGGCAATGGTTGGCTCCGGCCAGAGGCTTTAGGCCGAACTTCTCTTTGAAGTGTTCGGTCTGCCTGGCTGTCTCGGCCTGGCCGACCTTATACGGATTTTCCTGGCTGGATGCCTGCTCTCTGCCGTTATCCAACAGAAAGTTGTAGTGGCAGGACAGTTCATGCCCGTTGGACAGGATCTTAACGGCATCTTCTTTGGATAACGGGATGATGCCTGCCTCTGTCTCCATGACGTTGATGTGATACGGCAATCCTTTGGCAGCCATCCAGTCTGAGGCTTTGAGCTGGATGCCGGTCACATCGCCATCATCGTCTCCGGCCCAATGGAAGAGGGCAACGGGTATGGTATCGCCGTCGGGGGGGATTTGATGGATGAGGGGGCAGCCGGCCTGGGCGATGATGTTCTGCAGCAGGAAGAGTAGCTCATCGGTATAGCCTGTGGCAGGGCTGTGGCCCCGGATGATACTCTTCTGCGGTGTTCTCAGCCACCACTTGTCTTTGTGTCGACTGCTGTCGTCTACTTTATACACGGGCCTGCCGTGCTGCAGCACCCAAAAGGTCTTAGGCAGGTCGAAGGCAAAGTATACGGCTCTGCCCTGGCCGTAGCGATTTACGGTTATGGCGGAGGCGACTTTCTTGCCTCCGATGAACATCCCGGCTACTTCTTCTGAACTATCCGGTATCACGGCTCGTATATCCGAGCAGATCAACAACGGCTGATCGGGCTGCACCGGTGAATGGAGGCCTTGGGTCAGTTTATGCGAGCTGAAGGACAGATAGCCGGAGATGGTGTAGTCGTCGGGCTGCTGCTTTATATCTGAGTGATGGGTATTGCCGAAGAGATGGTCCAACTCCGGCACAGCATATCCCACCAGCAGGCCGCCGCGGCTCACCCAGTCGGTGATTGCCTGGACTACTCCGGCATCACGGATAGCAGTATCGCCGATGGAAAGCACTTGCAGCCTGGACAGGGCTGCTTCAGTCAGATCCGCGGCTTCAAATCTCACGGCGCTTGCTCCCAGTTGGCTGAAGATCTCCTGCTGGTAAGCTGCCCAATAGTTCCAGCCGGCCCTGTTGGCCTCTTCTTTACTGTGTCTGTCGTAAAGACAGGCTATTTGCAGGTATTTATCCATACCGTACATCAGCCCTCCAACTCCCGGATAACGCTGCTGAGCTTGTCTGCCTCTCTTTTGGCTCCTTCTTCGGGGCCGAGAACGTATGCCATGACTATCCGCGGGATCACTCGCTCGGCTACGGGACAGCTATTCTCATAACTGTAATCTCTGCCTCCGACTGAACAATGGAAGGCATGGGCCAGGCGGTTCTCTATCAACGGATGTTTGTAGGCGGGCATATTGGTGTAGCCGATGGTGATGGAGGTTATACCGGCTCTCTCTACCGCTTCTTTGAAGCGGCTCAGGTCGATGCCGTATTCCTCTCCGCTGAAGGTGGCTACCCAGTGGTAGAAGGTGTGCTCGGCTCCTTCCGGTCCTCGCTGCAGCTTCAGCCACCGGCATCCGGCTACGGCCTGGTCGTAGTATCGGGCGTTTCTCTTGAGCTGCTCTATGGCTTGCGGCAATACTTCCAGTTGGGCTAACCCGATGGCGGCTGTCGGCTCGTTGATGCGGTAGTTATAGTCCAGGCTGTGGGCTACGGACTTGAAGGTGGGGGCTCCGGCATGGTTGGCTAACTCCTGGTAGAGCCCTTCACTGCTGGTGGTGGCCATGCCGCCGTCTCCCAACGACATCTGTTTGCTGGCCTGGAAGCTGAAGCAGCCGATATCTCCCCAACTGCCGGTATATCTGCCTTTATATGATGCCAGCACTGCTTCGGCGCAGTCTTCTATGACCAGCAGGTTATGTCTGTGCCCTATCTCCACTATCCTGTCCGTCTCTGCGGGCAGCCCCCAGGCATGGGTCACTATTATGGCTTTAGTCCTGTCGGTTATGGCTGCTTCTATTTTATCGGGATCCATATTATGGGTAATGGGATCTATATCCACAAAGACGGGTATAGCGTTGTTATACAAGACGGCCATGGCTCCGAAGATGAACTCGGCATCGCAGATAATTTCGCTGCCGGCTCCGGCTTTGGCACACAGCACGGCGGCATGCAGGGCGCTCATGCAGGTGTTCATGGCTACTGTATAACGGCTGCCTGTCATGGCGGCGAACTTCTCTTCGAAGCGCGGGGTAAAGGTGCCGCCCATCAGCCCTGACAGCTTGCCGCTCTCCAATACCTGCTTAAGGTATTCCAACTCATTGCCCCGGTAGGCATGGACGGCTAGTTGCTCTTCTTTGGCGGTAAAGTCTTTGGTTGGCATGTTACTTCTTCTCCTTAAAATTCAAATACTTTGACAGGGCAGTTCCTGGCTGCCGATTCTATCCCGGCCTGACACACGGCTACCGTTCTGGCGCCTTCCAGGGCGCTGACACTGGGTTCTCTGTCTTCTTTGATGGCGCTTACCAGTTCTTCCGTCTCTTTATCGTAATACTGATACTGGGCTTTTTGCGGCAAGGGCAGGTCGATGAAGTCTTCCAGCAAACGGATATCTTCGGTATACAGTTTATTGTTCATCAGGGTGCCTTTGGTGCCGTATACGCTGAGGTTGAGGGCATAAGGCCGCCGGCACCCGGTGGTTATCTGCACTTTGCCGGTGGCGCCGCTCCTGAACTTCAGGGTCAGGAGGATATTATCTGCCGGGAAGGGGGCTTCCTTCAGGGCCAGCTTGTTGCTGTTGGCATAGACTTCATCTATCTCTCCCACTATCCAGCGCAGCAGGTCCACGGGATGGCACCCGCCGGAGAGGGTCAGATCCCCGGCTGTGCCTGCCCCACAGCGCCAGCCGCTCAGAAAGGGCCGCAGATCATGGATGTAGTCGCTCTCGGCAAAGAAGGCTTCCCCTAACATGCCTGAAGTATAAATACTCTTCAGCGACTGAAAGAAGGGGGCGAATCTCAGCACCTGTCCGGTAAGAAACTTGACCTTGCTCTTGTCTACTGCCTCTACTATGCGCTGACAATCGAGAACATTGGTTGCCAGCGGCTTCTCGCAGAAGACGTGCTTGCCGGACTGAACGGCTGCCAGGGCCTGTTCGGCATGCATGTGATCGGGCGTGCAGATGGAGACGGCATCTATCTCTTTATCTCTGACCAGTTCGGTATAATCTTTTACGTATTTCAGATGGTGCTCTTCCGCCGGCGGCCGGGCTATGGCCTCGTTCTGATCGCAAATTACTTTTACTTCCGCCTCAGAGTTCTGCAGCCAGGCGTCCAAATGCTGCCGGCCGGCATATCCCAGCCCTATTATTCCTACTCTTAGCATGATTATCTCCTTTCTCAGCATCTGTGGCTAAGACAAAACAGCATAACAACGACAGGGGTATCGAACTTCATATCTACCTGGACCCGCACCTTACCGTCGCTCTTTTCAAAAGGGATGGAGCGGTTGCTGATCAACTCTTTTACTTCGATCAAATCCCTTCCCGGCGGTAAATCCAAAACCATGGGAAAGGAGGTAGGTTCCTTGAAATAGGATGCAACAACGCCGATAAAGTGATCCTCCCCGGATAGAGGAAAAAACTCGAAGGTGGACATATGATAATGACTTAGCGGCCATATATTTTTCATCGGCACATCGGGGGGCCAACCCTCTACACGAAGCGAAGGTAACACACCGGCAACATCCTCTATGAGAGCAGCGAACAATAAGTGCGAGAGATTGCGCACCGGGAGACCGTATCTGCCGTTAAATGAAATATGTGACGGAAATCCGGCAAACCACAGGATATTTCCCCCGCACTTCAGAGAGACTATGGCCGGGTTACCGGTGGGGACACTATACTCATCGACGAACTCGGCTATGATCTCCGCATCGGACGGCACCTCGGCATCGACACAGCAGTTCAGAGTATAAAGGGGCCGGTAGACCCCCCCCGAATATTTTTCGACAATATCCTCATCTATATGCTGGAAAGCATCGATCTTCCTGTAATCATCCTTTATCCTGAATCTTCTCGTATCGCCCGTCTCAGCCAGCACCCTGATACCTGACAACCCTTCCAGCAAAGACCTTCCATGCCTGCTTCCCGTCTCATCGGCTATGCCGAGCTGCCCAAGGATGACAATATTGCCGTTACTAGCATTAAATCGCCTAATACCGTCTTCCATAGCCGACGAGAGGCAATCAACCTCCGGAAGAATGACTACCCTGTAATCTGAGAGCGCCGCGTCATCGCTCAAACATATGTCGGGAAGATAGCCGTACGGAATGCCTCTATGCCGCAAGGCTTGGGCAAGCGGCAATACCCTGACTCCATCATAGGAATCAGGCACATCCGCCGGGATAGGTCTCAGGTAAATCTCCGTCCCGGCACCGTGCACAATGGCGGCATATTTCAGGGGGAAGACCTTTTCGAAGTAACGGTCCATCTTGAAACAGCTTTCATAAGCCTCCTGCACAGGCGAGCAGCGCTGTAGCGTGTAAGTATAAGGGGTGATGATATTCACACCGCAGGCTGGTGGAATAATCGCCGACCAAAGGCCGTCCTCAACGCCAAGCGGTCGGGTAAATGTCGAGAATGAAAAACCTTGGGGAACAATCTCCACGACCCCATCCGCTGGTACCATACCGACTAAAAACCGCGACCATTCACTCAAATAGGTTTCGGCAGGGGTAAAAAACGGTGCCTTGTGAAACGTATAGTAAGGATCGGTACATAAGCCGTCCAACTGCTTGGCCATACCGGCAAGATCGACGCAACTCTTCCAGGGATTATGCCAGATATCACTGGCAGGGCTGGCCTGAAAAATTGCCTTTATCTCCGGGTTGATTTTATGGACTACTTGCACCATTTCGGCGTGAATCGCATTCCACCTGCCGATATTCCATTTGAGATAGTTCCTCCACTTTATATCCTGCCAATCCCCGGCTTCCGGTTCGACAACAAGAGGCATCTCTGCCCCTATATCCATGCTATAGGCTTGTCGGCAGTTACGACAATGACATCCGGAGCCGGGCAGGCTTGCTTCATCGTTAAGCCAAATTCTGATAATCCCCGGACAGACAGCCACCTCTCTTAAAAAGTTGAAATACCTCTCCTTGAAATCGGCATTGAACGGACATCCCCAACTGCTGGTACTCAGACCGTCCTGATCCTTCATCTCTCTGGCGGAAACCAGCCTTTGCTCCGGATGCTCGGAAAGATATTTCTCTTGGTACTTCATATATGCAGTGAAGGCACTGACAGACAAGCCCATTGAGGAGGCCTTCTCGCAAAGTTTACGAAAAACATCCATCTCTTCTATCCTGGCATAAAAGCAAACGGTATCATAGCCCTTGCCGGCCACCTCCTCCAGTTCCGATAGAAGCTTTTCAGGATATCCTGTATAATCCTGAAGCAGGGCAACTCGAGAGATTTTTCTATCGATCATTTATTCACAACTCCTCACTGATATTCAGGACCCGAACAAATGCTCAGCCTCTCTTAAGACGATTATTGAACAGCCACAATAGTGTCCGCAGCAGCATTTCCTCCGGGATATCATCAGGCCGGGAGAGATAAACCACACGTCCCTTCTCGAATTTGTTGGCTACCATGAATGCCAGACTTTGCATCTTTTCAAACCGTAGAAGGGGCATGCCGGTCAGGAACCCACCGAGACACGCGCTGCCGGAAGAACACTCGTAACCTGCCAGCCATTTCTCAGACCCGTCCATCAGTGTATTGGAGAAGTCGGAGATCAATTTCCCCTTAAGATTGCCATAACTTTTAGCACCCAGCCAATCGGCAATAGAGGTCAGGTTGCCACTACCTGTAATGTAGTAAGGAGTAGCGCTACTGATCAACAGGCCGCCACCACTGCTGACAAACTTCCTGATCATAACCAGTTCTTCAGGTGAAAGTTTTTTCCTAAGGTTCAGGTATAAGACATCGTAACCGTAGATTGCCTCTGTCAGCTTATTGCCCAAAGGTTCAACGTATCCAAGCCTATGATTTTCCAGAAAGCTGGGCATGGGGCCCACCACCGCTATTCTGGTATAGCCAAGGATCATGACCCTGTGTTCATAGAACAGCAGGCTCTTATCCTCTGCCAATTCCTCTCTTATAGCGGCCTGGATATTCCCGGCGTTTTTCTTCAAGGCAAGGAGTTTATCTTGAAAATCATCGTTTTTCTCTCTGAGAGCAGCTATCTTGTCATCTACGCCCTCAAGCCTGCCTTTCACTTCGGCTGCAAAAGCAGCTTCACCAGGCAAACATCCGGCCAGCATGTCTGCCAGGTTTTTCCTCTGGTTTTCGGCCTGCTCCCCAGACCATAGCTTAAGATAGAGTTCCACCTCCTTCTCCGCCACTTCCAGCCAGAACAATCCCCGACGATAGCCGACCAGAAGAGACTGAACCTCCTCCCGCCTTCCCGGCTTTAGATCAGTGGCTTTAAGGGCCGCCTGCAATCCGGTTACCGCCCTCTGGTTGGCCTGTTTTAGCTGCTGAAAAAGTTCCAGCCAGCTTGTCTGCGTCGGCCGTTCATCGGAAACCAGCCAAGCAGAATATATCTCTTTCAACCATTCCCAGGAATCTACAGGCGCTATTACCTCACCCCGATAAATTACGGGACGCAGACCGTCAGCCACCTGCTTGCCCGCTTCATCGCCATAAATATTCCGCTGAACCCGGTCAAAAAAGCCACCCTGACCTATGACAGCCTCGGGCAGCGCTCGCCCGGCCTGCATGTCGGCATAATTCGCCCCCCATTCGTTACGCTTCGCCGCTACCGACCAGTAACCGTTTACCGGTTTTCTGTTCCACATATATTCAGATATCAAAGCCACATTTGCGGCGCCTATCATTATACTGCCTTCTGCACCTTCGAAGCTCTGGCTGAGGACAGGCGTAGCATTCCAACTGAACAGCGTACGATGCGGCGCCGGCCAGCGACGTATTCCTGTCCGCCGGGTATCCCCCAGATGCAGATAAACGCATATGCCATGTCCCTTGCCCTTAGTCTTAAGAGCCTCAGCCATTTCTTTGATTCGCATACCGCTATTATCCTGACGCGGCCCCTGCTCACGCAGAATGAATTTAACGTTAGGCACCTGTCGCATACACTTGCTCAGGTTGATATAGAATTCGATCTCCTTCTTCCAGGCGGCATCCGGTTCACTCCAGCGGCCATAGGGAGCACAACTTAAAATAAGCAGACAGTCTCTGGAGGCCTTGTAGCCATTAGCCTTCTCCACTGAGAATACAGCCTCGATCATCCTGTTCAGCTCATACGCATAAGCTCCCACCATGCCATCAGTCGCTTCGATAGCATCGTTAGGCCATCGTTCACGACATGAGGCGCAACGATTCTTCCAGGCCAGCTCAGTCCTGTCCAGAGTGTCATGATCCAGGTAATGAATAAATAAGCAACCCGGCTCAGTCTTTTCAGTGTATTCAATCAGATCTTTTGCCTTTAACTTCAAAAGAGCCTCGTTGCTCATGCAAAAGCCGTCCTGTTTGTAGCTTGCCGATTTTTCGATGCAGTCATAGATTTCTCCATCAGGATAGGATTTTCTATTCTTGTAATTCAGATCACCAAACAAGCCGATTACCGGTTGACAGCCGATTGTCCGGGCATAGCTATTGCGATCGAGATAATTAGCCTTATCCGGCTTGAAGGCTTTAAAAACGCTGAGATAGGGAGCCAAGTTTATCTTCCAATCCAACCCAGCGTCAGATGTCCTTGGCCCAGTACCCCAGCGATATTCGTAATCAGGATAATCCCTGATAGACACGGCCGGGATAAAACAACCGCCTTTATCCTGCCGCACCAACTGCACAAAAGTAGAAGCAGCATAGAGCGTCCCCTTATCCCCTTTGCCGGTCAGCAGGACAACAGCGCCGGAAGACGGTTTCTTTACGCTGCTTAAATATTCAATTATATATGCCTGTTCACTCTTCTGGGAAAGCAGCCAGGCTGTTTTCTCTTTCAATACCTGGCTATGCTCCGACAGCAAACTGCCATTGGCAAGGGCGCCGAGCAGGATAAGGTTACCTGCTCTATCCGCAGGCTTCAGTTCAGCAGCCTTCTTGATTGCCAACTCCGGCAGCATAAATTCCTTCACCAGCTTTTCACTGATGTATTCCGCTGCCGCTCTCTCCATATTTGTGGCCCGGTCCGGCAAAACTATGACCGCTGCAGGAATCCCTCCGGTATAAAGCATAACGTTGCTTCCCTTTTCCTCCACATTCTTAGGAGTAGGAATAACGTTTACCTCTGCCCGGGCAAGTGCAGAGGACAAACCGGCCAGAAACACAAACATACAAACTACTATTACCTGCCGTTGAATAGATCGAGTAAACATTTTACTTTTCTCCTTTTTTATAATCACCTTAGCGTTATTTTCTATTCATTATTGACGTTCCTGCCAGAGTTGGTAAATCTCACTAAGACCCAAAACCTGATCATAAATCGCAGGTTCATCTATAACACCGGAGAACCTTGTTCCATACCTCCCCTGGGCACCGATATAGAAATTATTAGTAGTTGTACCGACGTTCACACCGTCGGTATATGTTCTCTCTGACCTGAAAACCCCATTTATGTAAGATTTCAATACGATTGTTCCACTAACGGTGTTGTCAATCGTGTAGACCACATGAGTCCACGTATCCACAGCAAGCACATTATAAGCGTAAAGAATATGACTCACGTCGTGAATGAAAAGGATGACGTCGTCATTAACCGTAGCCAGCGAATAACCTCCTGTACCAGACTGCCATTTCCCCAGTATGCTTGTCGTGGTAGGCAGACTTGCCGGTTTAACCCATACTGAAATAGTTATCCGGCCATTGGCTATATTCAGAACCCCGTTATTCCCGCAGTTCACCTCGTCATCCGTGCCGTCAAACTGCAACCCATTACCGCTTATTCCATTTACCCAGCAGTCCGGCGAGGTCATCCCAGCAAGGGTGCCGGGATTGGCATTACCAGAGGAATCTGTAGCTGTTAAACCGGATGTTTCATCAAAATGCCATTTGCCGTTGGTAATTTCGTCAAGATGCTGCCGGTAAATCTCACTAAAACTCAAAACTCGACCATAAATCGCTGGTTCGTCTATGACACCGGAGAACCTTGTTCCATACCTCCCCTGGGCACCGACATAGAAATTATTAGTAGTTGTACCGACGTTCACACCGTCGGTATATGTCCTTTCCGATCTGAATCTCCCATTTATATAGGATTTTAATACGATTGTTCCACTAACGGTGTTGTCAATCGTGTAGACCACATGAGTCCACGTATCCACAGCAAGCACATTATAAGCGTAAAGAATATGACTCACGTCGTGAACAAAAAGGATAACGTCGTCATTAACCGTAGCAAGGGAATAACCTCCTGTACCGGACTGCCATTTCCCCAGTATGCTTGTCGTGGTAGGCAGATTTGCCGGTTTAACCCATACTGAAATAGTTACCTGGCCATTTGCCATATTCAGGCCCTCATTATTCCCGCAGTTCACCTCGTCATCCGTGCCGTCAAACTGCAACCCATTGCCGCTTACTCCATTTACCCAGCAGTCCGGCGAGGTCATCCCGGCAAGGATGCCGGTATTGGCATTACCGGAGGCATCCGTAGCCGTCAAACCGGATACTTCATCAAAATGCCATTTGCCGCTGGTAACTTCGTCAAGATACTGCTGAGAAACCTCACCCAAGTTCAAAACTTGACCATAAATCGCAGGTTCATCTATGACACCGGAGAACCTTGTTCCATACCTCCCCTGGGCGCCGACATAGAAATTATTAGTAGTTGTACCGACGTTCACACCGTCGGTATATGTTCTCTCTGACCTGAAAACCCCATTTATGTAAGATTTTAATACGATTGTTCCACTAACGGTGTTGTCAATCGTGTAGACCACATGAGTCCACGTATCCACAGCAAGCACATTATAAGCGTAAAGAATATGACTCACGTCGTGAACAAAAAGGATAACGTCGTCATTAACCGTAGCAAGGGAATAACCTCCTGTACCGGACTGCCATTTCCCCAGTATGCTTGTCGTGGTAGGCAGATTTGCCGGTTTAACCCATACTGAAATAGTTACCTGGCCATTTGCCATATTCAGGCCCTCATTATTCCCGCAGTTCACCTCGTCATCCGTGCCGTCAAACTGCAACCCATTGCCGCTTACTCCATTTACCCAGCAGTCCGGCGAGGTCATCCCGGCAAGGATGCCGGTATTGGCATTACCGGAGGCATCCGTAGCCGTCAAACCGGATGCTTCATCAAAATGCCATTTGCCGAGGATCGACGATTTAGAAGCTTTATCCGTATTCCCATAAGCGCCCATGTTTATTACATGCCCATTGGGTATGGGTTCATTAGAGTAATCGTCTGTCGGGTCACCGGAATCAATGCACGGACTGGTTGCAGTATCCTGAACCCAACTCGAACCGTTCCATCTTCCAAATTGAGATTTAAGATGGTAATCGCTATTGAGGGCATCGGCAAATAACGGGTCTTCTTCCATATTGCCGTATGGCGTTAGAAATTCATTATTCCAGAAGTCGGAATAAGTAATACAAATATTATCGTAAGGATTTATGTCAGGCTCCGAGTCTTCATCATGCCAGTCTATTTCATAATGATATGAATCGATCACAATACTGTTTCTAAGTATATTATCCTGATTTACGTTATCGACCGCTAAAAGATCGATATTTCTTGCAAATACACAGTTCTTAAACATGTTATTATCTGTGGAACCCAAAAGTATTGCGGGTCCGGTGCTGTCCTCAATGATGCAATTTGAGAAAGTGTTATTACTTTGAACGGTCATAATATTCGTGTAGTCGGGAGGATCCAGTACTCCTGTTCGAGACTCCATAGTATCCTGGAGGCAAATCCCCTCCAGGAATCCTGCAGCTCTGCAATTTGTAAAGACGTTATCATGAGCACCGTCCCTGACCGCAAACCCGGAAGTCCACTCGGAAAAGTAATCATTGCAATAAGCCATACAATTTGTAAACTCCGTATTATAGGCGTAATGTGAAACGTAGAAACCCTCCATCCCACCTCCATGAAATTCACAATCAATGAACTTATTGTTATAGCTGTGAGGAGCCACATAGTTGCCATATGAATCAGGGGTATCTTTGAATCCCATACCATGCCCGCTGCGTGAGTTCTGAGGGTCCTGATCCTGCGAGAGACAATTCTGGATGGTGTTATCATGTCCATAGCCTATAACCAGGTTATAATCGGTCGGATTACTCGTGTTGGTGTAATATAATCTGCAATTATTCAGAAAATTATAATGTGAGTAACGC
>JAQVUQ010000294.1 GCA_028699365.1 bacterium
AATGGCAGGAATTCTCCGACTGGGTAACGGATTTCGAGATCAAACGAAGTTTACCGGTGCTTTAGGGGTCTGCTATATGATATAATAATTGTGTGATGTTGGAATATGGAGGATGACTCTATGAAGGAAGAATATGATTTTTCGAAGGGTGAAAGAGGGAAGTTTTATCACAAAAACGTTCGCAGTTATCCTCCTATTTATCTCGACGATGAGAATTTTGAATTTGTCGAGAAAATTGCCAGGAAGAAAAAAGTGGATCTTTCAGCGGTAGTAAATGAGATGATTAAAGGTGACAAAGAACTGGCAAAGGCGATTACTGTCTGAATCGTTCTTGAACGTATATTTGCAAGGAGTTCGTAACAATTGTGAACGACAAAAGCATCAGGCTGGCCGTAGCCCAGATCAACCCTACCGTAGGTGATATCAGGGGCAACCTTGATCTGATAATCTCGAATATGCGGCAGGCTGCCGAGGCCGGGGCCGATCTGGTTGTATTTCCGGAACTGGCTCTGACCGGCTATCCGCCTGAGGATTTAGTTTTCAAATCGTCTTTTGTGGAAGATAACCTCAAAGCTCTGCAGGAAGCTGCTGCCGCCTCGACCGGCATAACCGCCATCCTCGGTTTCATAGACAGACGTGACGATATATTCAACGCTGCCGCCTTGCTTCATGACGGTGAAGTGGCCGGCGTTTATCATAAGCGATTTCTGCCCGATTACGGCGTCTTTGACGAAAGCCGTTATTTCAGAGCCGGACAGGGCGAGTTGATCTTCTCTCTGCACGGCCTCAAGCTGGGAGTAACCATCTGCGAGGATATATGGTATCCGGCAGAGCCTTTGCTGGGTTTGGCCGGTGAAGGGGTGGAGATGGTCGTCAACATCTCGGCTTCGCCGTACCATCTTAGAAAAGCGGCCCAGCGCGAGAAGATGCTCTCCGTCAGAGCCTCCGATTATCTCATGTCCGTCGTCTACGTCAACATGGTCGGCGGTCAGGATGAGCTGGTATTCGACGGCATAAGCATGGTTTTCGACGAATGCGGCAACCTGGTGGACAGGGCCGCCGCCTTTACCGAAGATCTGCGCCTGGTGGATCTGGACCTCAAAGGTATTCTTCATCAGAGGCTGCGGGACAGCCGCTGGCGCAAACTGCACTTGCCCAGGCTGGGCGCGACGGACGGCATAATTCATCTGGGAGAGCTTCAGACCGGAGCAAAATCACCGGAGGTAATCCGTAATCCGGAGCCTCTTCTGGAAGATATGGAAGAGATTCGCCGGGCTTTGCGGCTGGGGCTGCACGATTACGTGCGGAAGAACGGTTTCAACACCGTGGTTATCGGCCTCAGCGGCGGCATAGACTCGGCCCTGGTGGCGGTGCTGGCCGCCGAAGCCCTGGGGGCGGAGAATGTGAGATGTGTCTATATGCCGTCGCGCTTCTCCGCTGAGATAAGCCGTCAGGGTGCCGCGGATCTCTGCGTCAACCTGGGCATAGAGATGCTGACGCTGCCCATCGACGGTGTCATGGAAAGCTACCTGACGGAACTGGCGCCTGCTTTTGCAGGCCTGTCTCCTAATATAGCCGAAGAGAATATCCAGGCCCGCATCCGCGGCAACCTGCTTTATGCCCTTTCCAATAAGTTCGGCTGGCTGGTGCTGACTACCGGCAACAAGAGCGAGATGAGTGTGGGCTACAGCACGCTTTACGGCGATATGGCCGGCGGGTTGGCGGTTATCAAGGATCTGCCCAAGACCATGGTTTACAGCCTGTGCCGTCATATCAACCGGGAGCGCGAGATCATACCTGAGATGATTATCACCCGGCTGCCGTCTGCCGAGCTTCGCCCGGATCAACTGGACACCGACAGTCTGCCTCCGTACGACATCCTCGACCCCATCCTGGAGGCATACATCGAGGATGAACTGGGTGCCGACGAGATAGATTTCGCTCCACACGAACTTGTATCCAGGGTGATAGCCATGGTGGATCGCAACGAGTACAAGCGCCGCCAGGCGCCACCGGGGATAAAGATAACCACCAGAGCCTTCGGCCGCGACAGGCGCTATCCTATAACTAACCATTACAGGTAATCTTCATGTGTTCTATGATGTAATGCTATAAGACCTTGCAGATAATCCGCGATGAGGCGGTCTGTTAACGAGTATTGTTGAGTAACATATTATTAATGGGGGAATGACAGTGAGCAAGCAGGTAACAGCGGTTCTGGTCGGCGCAGGCAACAGGGGCAGGGGAATATTCGGGCAGTATGCGCTGGATATGCCGCATCGTATGAGGTTTACAGGCGTCGTCGAGCCCGACGAGGAGAAGCGGAGATACTTTGCCGGGCAGCACGGCATATCGGCGGAGATGTGCTTCGGCGATTACAGGGAGTTCTACGCTGCCTCCGGAAGATCGGCTGATGCGGTTATCGTGGCCACGCTGGAGAACGAGAGAGTGGATCCCATTCTGGGAGCACTGAAGGCGGGCTATCATGTTCTGACCGAGAAGCCTCTGGGGACTAATCTGAATGAGATCATCCGCATCACCGATGCGGCGGCTGAATACGACGGAGTATTCATCGTCTGCCATCAGATGCGGTATATTCCCCTGTACAATACGCTGAAGAGACTGATCGATTCCGGAGATTACGGCAATATAGTGTCTATACAGCATAGCGAGAACCTGTCCTACTCGCATATGGCACATTCCTTTGTCAGAGGGGTATTCAACTCTTCCTCCATGACTCCCATGATCCTGGCCAAGTCCTGCCACGATATGGATTTTCTGCGCTGGCTTATAGACAGGCGCCCGCTGCAGATATCTTCTTTCGGGTCGTTGCAGCACTTTGTGCCCCAGAATGCTCCCGAAGGAGCGCCGGAGCGCTGCCTGGACGGTTGTCCGGCAGAGCCGGATTGCCCTTATTCGGTGCTTAAGCTCTATTTCAACGACGATACCGATCTTGCCTATATCAGACAGATGGGGGTTATAGAAGACCGTCGCCAATTGATGGAGAGTCTCAAAACCAATCGTTTCGGCAGGTGCGTCTACAGATGCGATAACGACGTGGTGGACAATCAGGTGGTGCAGATGCTGTTCGATGGCGGTGTGACGGTCAACTTTACCATGTGCGGGCATAACGCCATCGAGCGCCGTATCACCAAAATCAGCCTGGACAACGGGGAGCTTGTCCTCGATCTGAGCGAAGGCGTTATCCATGCGCATACTTTCTCGCCGCTGGTGCATAACATAGTAGAGCCTTCGGTAGTTAGCGGAACTCACGGCGGGGGCGACAGGGTGATCATGGACAGCTTTGTGGATGCCGTATCGACCGGCGACAAGAGCCGGATACTGACATCGGTGGAAGCTTCGCTGGACAGCCATGTCATGGCCTTTGCCGCCGAGGAATCCAGGCTGAGCGGCAGGGTTGTGGATGTGCCGGCGTTTGAGAGTGAAGCACGGCAAAACGGAATTGCTGATTAAGGCAAGAAGTAAGAATATCTGGGATGAAATTGGGGGATGTTACAGATGTTAAACACCGATGTATGGCTCGAAAACGCCGGGTCGATAGTGCGGGATACACTGATGATGGAAGCTCGGCGGCGGCACCTGCAGCATCAGCCTCCTTTAAACCTGGAAGCATGGCAGGAGCAGCGTGCCTGTTTACTGGATGAGATTCGCTTTGCCGCCGGGATATTTCCGGAACCCTGCCCGCTGGACGTGCAGGAGCACGGTGTTGTGGAACTGGACGGGTATAGTATCAAAAAGATCACTTACCAGAGCCGGCCGGGCCTGCGCGTCACCGCCAACCTCTATCTTCCCGACGGGCCGGGACCGTTCCCGGGAGTCATCAACATGCACGGGCACTGGGCGCAGGGCAAGATAGCTGCCCGGGTGCAGGCTCGCGGCCATATGCTGGCCCGGGACGGATTCGTTGCGCTGGTCGTCGATGCCTTCGGCTCCGGGGAGCGAGGCACGGAGCCGGGTTGCTTTGAATATCACGGCGCCGGGCTTGGAGCCTCGCTGATGAACATAGGCCGGACCCTGCTGGGCATGCAGGTATACGATAATATGCGGGGTATAGACCTGCTGCAATCCCTTGATTGCGTGGACCCGGACAGGATAGGAGCCACCGGCGCTTCCGGCGGCGGCAATCAGA
>JAQVUQ010000295.1 GCA_028699365.1 bacterium
GCGGGCACCGAACGGTTCCACGGTTATCTGCGTGCCTCTGGCAGCCGGATATACCAACTGTCGCGGTATTACCGAAATCCTTGATGAGAGTGCCGACAGGTTGGACGAGAAGCTTTATCCCATACTGGTGCCTCGTTGTTCCTGCGGCCATATTCTATTGCTGAACGGGACCGACCACTCCTTGCCGCAGGCGAAGCTGCCGGAAATCATTCCCCTGCTGGAGGCACGATATCCGGAAATAGAATTCAGACAGTCCAGTCTGGATAATTGCCTGTCTGCCATGAACGAAACAGAAGATTTCGGCATGCGCCCGTTGTGGCAGGGGGAGCTTCTGTATGCACCTCTTCTCGATGGCTCTCTTTCCACAAGAATGATGGTAAAACAGGAGAACCGCCGACTGGAGAGCATGCTTCTATCCGCTGTGGAGCCGTTGGTAGCCAATGCCGTTTTAAGCGGTCGACCCGATCCATCGGCAGCATTTATTGACAGAGCATGGGATCTCCTGCTGCAGAATCATGCTCATGACAGCATAAGGGGATGCTCTGCCGATAAAGTTATGCAGGATGTCATGAACCGTTTTCAGCGTTGCAGACAGATTGCTGAAGAGTTGCTCAGCCGCAGCATGATGCCTGCTGTCTGGGGAGAGGGTAAAACCGGGCTATCCTCGCATCTGGTGATGAGCGTATTCAATCCGTCTGTCGGGAGGAGAAAAGAGGTTATCATAGCGGAATTAGAGTTGCCCGATTCACATGAATACGAGAACTTTGAACTGCTATTAGAGGGTAATCCTGTCCGCTATGATATATTAGGGCTTACTCCATTCTGTAAAAGGTTTTACCATCCGTATGTCAACCCCAGTCTGGAGCGGATGAATCGCTGGAAGCTGGCCGTCGATGTCGAATTGCCGGGGATGTCCTGCCTGAATCTGGGGGTTAGACCCCTGGGATCATCATCCAATGCCCAGCATATGGATGCCGTTGCTGATATCGGTAGGATTGCGATACGGAGAAGAGATGTATCCGAGAGTTCCTTATCTCCCCTGCCGGGAGTGTTGGAGAATGAATATATCCGCTGCACGGTTCGGAACGATGCGTCCATGGACGTCACTGACAAGCTGAGCGGCACCGTTTACGAAAGACTGAATATGCTTGTAATGGCTGATGATGCAGGTGATCTTTATGAATCATCGGAGCTGTTATCCGGAACATCGTTATATCCATCAGCCGGCAAGTTGTCCTGTGTATGTAATACGTCACTGACAGCCACGGTAAAGGTTGAAACCGTCTTTGAGAACAGTCGAGGCTTGTTGTGCGTTGAGGCTTATTTTACTCTCAGCAAGGGCTCGCATAGGGTGGAAGTATATGTTAAAGGGCATAACGGGATTAAGAATTTCATTCTGAAATCCGTATCATGCCTGCCGTTCAAAGCGGAAGTCTCTTATGCTCACATGCCTTTCGATATTGTCAGGCGCTTGCCGGTGACAAGAGATATAGAACGTGATGGGAATAGATGGCGGGATATGACGCCAAGAGGATTGCCCTGCCTGTACGGTGTCTTTTTCAACAACAATGAGAACGGTATGGCGATTCTAACGAGGGGACAGCCGGAGTATCGACATGAGGCCGCTTCTGCTGACAAGGCGGAACTCGTGCTTCTCAGGGGAACGGAATTCGGAGACAGCTTTCCCTGCCCTTCGGAAGGAGCTCAATGTCAAGGAATGTTCGAGACGGAATACGCATTTGCCGCAACCGGTTCCGGGCTGATGGAATTTCTGCATCAGGCTCATGAATATAACAGTTCTTTGCTGTCCGGCATTACCTGCAGATCGGAGGGATTAGAGAAGTATATAGATATAGAGGGCGAGGGGATAATTCTGGAATCCATGCGTCCGTTTGGTAAGGATGGCCGCGTTATGCTTCGCCTGTGCAATTACCTTGAATACGATACCCAGGTAAGTATCCGGTTGTTAATTACTGCCCGCATATTCCTTACGCGTCTTGATGGAAGTATGCTTGAGGAATTGGTCGCAGACAGTAAGAGCTGTTTCCATATCAATGCTTCTGCAAAGCAAATACTGACCTGTGTTATTGCCGGAAAGTCGAAGCAGACGGCATAATAGTGCTGAGTCATGTTGGAGCATATTTTTAAAGGAGTAATGAGGCTATGTCTACAGATCTTTCGATACGGCGGACATGTAAACTGCGTACAGGTGTAATCACCGGTCTGGCCAGACACAGGACAGATTACAGGCCGGAGTATCAGGGCGTTCCATGCTTCAAGGTAGCGTCCGGGCAGAAGCTGTCGGCCGTTGTGGCCGTGCGGGATCGCTTTCCCATAAAAGGGTTGACGGTCAACGCCGAAATAGCTAACGGTTTACCGGTAAGCGTGTCTGCCCTGGGACTGCTTAATTTTCCTGAGGAGGCCACCCATCTGCCTGATCCACTGTTGGAATCCGGTAAATGTGACGTATCCGCCAATTCGACCATGACATATATATTGCAAATGATGATACCCGAGGATACGTCGCCGGGGCGCTACAGGGGTAGCGCTCATATCCTGGCCGATTCTCATGAGGGTATGGACTTGGAATTTGATGTCGATATTCTGCCGGGCACCTTGCGATCGACACCGTATGCTCCTAAAATAAACTTCTGGCCCAACTGGACGGTTTTCTGCCGGACGTACGATCTTGAGCTGTGGTCGACTGAGTTCTGGAGCCTGGCAGAGAAGTTTCTGGCGGAACTGGCTACCGGAGGCATGAATGTGATAACGGTGGCCGTGCTGGAGGATGCCTTCCGCTACCCGTTGCCGCCGGAGTATTACCACATGAATGCCTGGCCGTCGATGATACGCTGGATACGGCATGCTGATGGCAACTATCGTTTTGATTACGATATCTATGATCGTTACGTGGAACTGAACATGAGACTGGGCATAAACGCGGAGATAGAATGCCATTCCATGCTGCCTTGTAAAATGCAGACACCGTGGCTGACTTATTATGATGAGAAAGAGGGGCGGACGGTATCGTATGAGACGGATTATACGGCCGATGATTATCTCCATGCCTGGGAGGCGTTCCTGGCCGATTTTGCCGAGCACAATCGTCGCCGGGGATGGCTGGATAAGATTACTATCTGTCCTTACGATGAGCCGCAAGATATCCCGTCTTTCAGGATGGTGGCCGATATAGTCAGGCGAGTGGCGCCGGAGATGAGGGTTACCGCCGCCATCATGGCGGAGAAGGCTTGGGAGGGCAGGGATGCCTTGGACATAGTTACTTTCAATCCGGACTATTACGATGCCGGTATTCACAGGCGTCTGGAAGAAGAGGGAAAGGAAGTCAGGTGGTATAACTGCTGCGCTCCCATGTGGGGAAATACGCTGCTGCATTGTCCCCTGAGCGATGCTTATCGTATCCCCTGGATCACCGTCGCCAACAGTTTCAAGGGATATCTGCGCTGGTCGGCTTTTAACTGGACGGACGAGCCGTGGACGGACCCCGCCTTCAACTGGCCTACGGGAGACACCTACCTGCTCTATCCCGGTAAAGATGGCCCGGTCACCGGCTTGAGATGGGAGGCCTATAAGATGGGCCTGTCGGACCTGCACCTCTTGCTGTCTGCGTTGGAAGAGGCTTCGCCCGATAAGAGATGCAGGTTGCAGGAGCATTTAAGAGACGTAGGACGCTTCTCCCCGGTAGAGGGCCCGCAGGACCTCCAGGCGTGGCGGGATAAACTATACGATATTCTGTTTGGTATTGAACAATAATACGAGGGAGGCTTTTATGAAAGTCAGTATCAGTTCTTATAGTTTCAGGCGTTATCTTAACGAAGGTACAATGGATATCTTCGGTCTTATCAAAGCCACGGCTGAGTTGGGCTTTGACGGTATAGAGTTTTCCGGCCTTAAGCTGCCGGAAGGAGAGACGGATACCTTGGCTCTGGCTGCCAGAGTCAAGGACGTCTGTGCCGAAGCCGGGTTACCGATCATAAGCTACACCATCGGTGCTGATTTCATTAACCCGCCCAAAGGAGGCGATTGGCAGGATGAAGTGGAGCGCCTCAAAGGTGAGGTGGATATAGCCGCCATCCTGGGAGCGCCGCGCATGCGCCATGACGCCACCAGAGGAATAGAGGGTG
>JAQVUQ010000296.1 GCA_028699365.1 bacterium
GACCGATACAGGCGCAACGGCACTGCTTCTTCTGCCGTCGGCGGGCAGAAAGTGTCTCCTTTATACGACACCGCGCTTCTGATGACGGGACCTGTCGTCGATACGGACGGTACCGTATATGTGCCCCTCAGCGATAACACCATTGCCGCCATAGGGCATGACGGCAAACTTAAATGGCAAAGCAGTCTTGGCGCCCGTCCGTCCGGTACTCCCAGCATCTCAGCCGGCGGGCTTGTATATGTAGGTACGGAAGACGGACGTCTACATGCCTTCAATCGCAGCGGTGAGCAGGTCTGGGTGGCAAAGATAGCTTCATATCCGGACGACCAGTTCCCGCCGCAGCCCGTCGGGACATCGCCCGGCATAGGCACTGACGGCACTATCTATCTCGGTTCCGACGACTGGCATGTTTACGGCGTCTCTTCAGACGGAAAGCCGCAGTGGAGTTATCTCACCGGCGGCAAGGTTCGTTCGTCACCGGCCGTGGCTGCCGACGGCATCATCTATACCGGCTCCACCGACTGGGGACTTTATGCCCTGCGTCCCGACGGCACATCGGTCTGGACGATCGACATACTAGGCTTTATAGTGGATGCGGCATACTTCACTAACGGGCCGATATACGCCTCACCCGTAATGGGAGGGGACGGCACCATATATCTGGCTTCGTCCGACGGCTCCATATACGCCGTGGCGCCGGATGGGGAGACCGTTTGGGAAGATACGCTGGATGAATCCGTTCAGGTCACACCGGCGCTGGACGGCAAAGGCAACCTGTATGTTGCTACCATCGAGGGCAGCGTAGCCGCTTTCGATCAGGGCGGAAACAAGGCCTGGCAGGTCAGCCTGGGGGATGGGGAACTTGCTTCACCGGTTGTTACCTCTGACGGTGTGCTTTACGTTGCCGACAGGAGGGGAGTGCTCTATGCTCTGGCGGCCGAGACCGGAAAGCTGCTGTGGCGGCAATCCCTATCGTCTTCAATGATAGGAAAGGGCCCCGCCGTGGATAACGACGGAGCCCTTTGCATCTCTACCCTAAAAGGTCTGGTAATGGTTGATTAGCAGGACTATTTCTTAGACGGACCGGTACCTTTTGTGCTATTCGGTTTGTCGGTGGGGCCGTTCCCGGCGCCCGGCCTCTTCTGCTCTTGCATTTCCTTTAAGGCTGCGGTCAGCTTTTCTCTCTGCTCCGGGGTCAGGACCGCCATTATCTGTTTCGCGGTCTCCTGACGCACGGCATTGATCTTGTCGCGGGCCGCCTCGCGGTCGTCGCCGGCCCCTTTGCGCAGAGCCTCTATCTTATCGTTGCTCTCTTTGCCGATCTGCTCAAGCTGCTTTACCTGCTTATCCGAGAGTCCCAGCTTTTCTTTGAGGCGGCTTGTAACTGCGGCCATATTACCGGCGCCCGGTCTCATCCGCCCCTGCATCTCTTTCATGGCTGCGGCCATCTTTTCTCTTTGCTCAGGGGTCAGGATGGCGTTGATCTTCTCCCGCATCCCTTTGGATATGGCGTTGATCTTTTCGCGGGTTTCCTCCCTGGACAGGCCGCTCTCCTGGATCTGCTTCATCCCATCCGCGAACTCCTTGCGTATCTGCTCCATTTTGGCCTTCTGGTCCGCGGTCAGATTCAGCCCGTCAAAGGCTTTCTGCATCCCTTGCATGTTCTGGCCGGGACGTCGGGGGCCGGCTGCCGGCTTATCACCGTCGGCGGCCAGGACCACGCCTGTAATTCCCATCAGCAGCAACAGGACCGTTGCCATCATAAGAAATCTTCTCATAATCACAATTCCTCCTTTTATGTGGTATGTATTCTTCACCATATACGGAAGGTGATTTTAAAAAGTTTCAGATATCCATACGCTTGTTCATCTGCCTCGCGGGCGAGGTCCGTTGTTGCGAGCATGACCATTGTTTTCCCTGTTCGGTCCGGCTTCCTTCATAATGCGTTCCAGTTTCCGCTGCTGTTCGCCGGTAAGAACTTTCATTACTCGCTGATCGTTCTCCCGGCGGATGATTCTGATCCGGCTGCCGGCCACCACGCGGTTAGCGGAGTTCGCTTTGCGAAGTGTTTCAGTCCTGGTTCTGCTATCCTTGTTGATCTTTTCAATCTGCTTTACCTGCTTATCGGATAAACCGAGTTCCTTACGGGAGCGGATGGCCGTTGCTCCTGCACTCCTGTCATTATGTCTCATGCGCTCTCTCATGTTTTTCATGGCGGCAGCTCTCAGCTCCCGCTGCTTCGGTGTCAGAACATTGTTTATCTTTGCCCGCATCTCCCTGGTGAGATTGTGCAGCTTCTCGCGTCTCTGCTTGTCGGACAGCTTGCTTTTGCGTATCTGTTCGGCTTTAGCAGTAAAGTCCTTGCGAATCTGCCTGATCCTGATCTTCTGCTTTTCAGTCAGGTTCAACTTGTCAAAGGATCTTTGCATCCCCTGCATCGGCTGCATATTCCGGCCGGAGTGGCCGGGGCCGGGGACCGGCTTGCCGTTATCGGCAGCTATAGCCGTGCCGGCTATGCCCAGCAGCAAGAGAACGGTTACCAGTGAAAGAAACTTTTTCATTTTTTATTCCCCCCTCATTTCAATGTGCGGCCGGATTCGCCTATTTACGGCTATGCCCGCCATCTTTTCTCATCTGCTCCAGTTTTTGCTGTTGTTCCGGAGTGAGGACTTTCATTATCTGCTGTCTGCTTTCCCGGCCCACGGCTCTGATCTTATCGCCGTTGTCCTTGCGGATCTGCTCGATTTGCTTTACCTGCTTATCGGACAGCCCCAGCTTTTCGCGGAATCGGAAAGCGCCGGCACTCTTATATCCGGCACCATTTCTCATATGGCCTTGCATATGTCCTCTTTTATGCTCCATAACGCCTGCTCTCATGCGGCGCTGCTTCAGCATCATGCTGCCGAGTGCTTTTCCACGTCTGCCTTGACGTTCCTTGGCATGCATGGAAGCAAATTTACGGCACGTAGACCGGTCATTCATCTTGCAGGCATTGCTCTGCTTGCATTGCGAATCGACGGTGCATTTCTCTCCGGCACACTTTTCCAGCTCCTGGCACTGGCGTTGACACTGACACTGACACTGGCACTGACGGTTATGTCCGACCCGGCGAACATTCTTCCCGGCATCTTCGGCAAAGGCGGTTCCGACTACGCCGATAAGCAGAAGCCCGGCTACAAAAGATACAATCAAACGTTTCATAATTCTCAGCTCCCCATAGTATTCTTGTGTCTCAACATTATCGTCGCAACACTGTACCCTATACGGAAACGGAGCGCAGGAGGTTTCAAACGGCGGAGCGGCGAAGCTCACGGGGCGCACAGCCAAAGCGTTTGCGGAATTGACGAGCGAAGAAGTTGCTGTCCGTGAAACCCGTTTGAGATGCGATCTCGGTGATGGTGAGATCCGTATAACGCAACAGGCCGGCAGCCCTTTCCAGACGCCGGCGAATTACATATTCCATGGGCGATACTCCCAGGGCTGCACGAAAGGTGCGATGAAGGGTGCTGACGGATACCCCGGCAATCCGGGCAAGCTGCGCCAGGGTTAGCATCTCCGAGGTGTGTTGTTCGATATAGCTCATAATCTCTCCCAATCTGAGCCATTGCCAGGGTTCCGGGATAGTGATGCAGGCATAGCGCCGGGATAGAAAGATGATGGTCTGGAAGAAGAGACTGACGGCCATTCCCTGGTATCCAGGCTCCTGCAGGGTAAGTTCTTCGGCCGTGCGTGCCAGAATGCAGCCGATTTCGTCCAGATCGGGCTTGGATAGAGTAAGATAATGGTGAGGGGCGGTATCGGATGTGCCTCTGATACCCGGTTCCAGGGAGAAGAGGGCATGATAGGACGGAAGCTTATAAAGATCGCTGACCGGCAGATTCAGTTTTGACATATCGAACAGCACATTGTAGATCTCCAACTGTTTGCAATCTTCATAGGTGTGCTCGGAGCCGCTCAATATTACGAAAACGTCACCGGCGGCAATCGGATACCTGTTGTCCGAGGTCACATGCAGGCCATGTCCGGCCAGCACGACCACCAGTTCGCAGAAGTCATGGGTATGCATCTCAGTCCAGCGGTTGATTTCCGTGCGAAAGACCATGAGAGGCATTCCGGG
>JAQVUQ010000297.1 GCA_028699365.1 bacterium
TTTGCGGCGATATAATGAAGCTTTTCATCAAGGTGGAGAACAACATTATCGTGGATGCCAGGTTCAAAACCTTCGGTTGCGGGGCGGCGATAGCCACCAGCAGCATGGTGACGGATATGGTCAAGGGAAAGACTGTGGAGGAAGCTCTGAAAATCAGCAACGCTGCCGTGGCGGAGGCTCTGGGAGGTCTGCCCAAGGTCAAGATGCACTGTTCTCTGCTGGCCGAGGAGGCCTTGAAATCGGCTATAGAGGATTATCTCTCTAAAAAAGAGAAAGCTCAATAACCTTTAAATATCTCATGTGGGGGCAGGTCACGGTAGACCTGCCCTTTTTTATAGGGGGTGCCATATGGAAAAGAATATTACCCAAACGATGGAGATGGAACTTGAAGGCATACACTGTGCCTCCTGTGTGGCCCGCATAGAGAAGTTGCTGACAGATGTCGACGGCGTAGTCTCCGCCTCCGTCAATCTGGCTACGGCCAGAGCCACCGTCGTTTATTATCCCGAAATCGTGAGTCCGGGTGAACTGGCCGATGCAGTGGAGAGCTTAGGCTACAGCGTCATCCTCCCCTCTGCCGAAGTCTCACCGGAAGAGATACGTCCCGACCGGGAGCAGGAGGCCCGGCGCCGGGAAATAGCCGGATTGAGACGGGACTTTATCGTAGCCCTGATCTTTACCGTGCCGATATTCCTGGGCAGCTTTTCTATGTTCATTCCCGGATTGCCTGCCGTTATGAGAGACCCTTACCTGCTCTGGGTGCTGGCCACACCGGTCCAGTTCCGGAGTGGGCACAGGTTCTACAAAGGTGCCTGGGGATCGTTGCGTCACGGCATAGCCGATATGAACACCCTTATCGCCGTAGGTTCCTCGGCCGCCTATATCTACAGCGTGCTGCTGGTGCTGGCGCCGGGCTTCTTCCGGGCCGCCGCCGGAGTGTCGCCCACGCTCTACTTCGACACCTCATCCGTCATCATCACCCTTATACTGCTGGGGCGGCTGCTGGAAGCAGGTGCCAGGGGCAGGACCTCCGATGCCATAAGGCGTCTCATCGGGCTTCAACCCCGCACCGCCAGAGTTATGCGGGACGGACAGGAACGCGAGATCATGGTGGCGGAAGTGGTACCCGGAGATATCGTCACCGTCCGTCCGGGTGAGAGAATCCCCGTGGACGGAACGGTTATCGAGGGAGCATCAGCCGTAGATCAGTCGATGCTTACCGGAGAGAGCATTCCGGTAGAGGTGAGTCCCGGCTCGGAAGTGACCGGAGCCACCATCAACCGCACCGGCGGCTTCAAGTTCAGGGCCATCCGGGTAGGCAGAGAGACGGTTCTGGCCGGCATCATCAGGCTGGTGGAGCAGGCTCAGGGATCAAAGGCCCCGGTCCAGCGCCTGGCCGACAGGGTGGCCGCCTATTTCGTGCCGGTGGTCATCGGCATAGCCATCCTGACCTTCATCCTCTGGTATATCTTCGGCCCGCAGCCTTCTTTTAATTTTGCCCTGCTCAATTTCATTGCCGTGTTGATCATAGCCTGTCCCTGTGCACTGGGGCTGGCTACGCCTACAGCCATTATGGTAGGCACCGGAGCCGGAGCCGAGCGCGGCATTCTCATCCGCGGTGCGGAGGCCCTGGAAGGGGCGGAGAAGCTGGATACCGTAGTCCTGGACAAGACCGGCACTCTGACAAAAGGAGAGCCACAGGTAACCGATGTCATTGCTGCAGACGGGGATGAGGCCAAACTGCTGGCCATGGCGGCTGCGGCCGAGAGCGGTTCCGAGCATCCACTGGGCGAGGCCGTGGTACGTGAAGCTTCAGCACAGGGGCTGATACTGCCCCCGGTCCGGGATTTCGAGGCCGTTCCCGGCAAGGGAGTGGAAGCACTCGTCGCCGATTGTAAGGTGCTTATAGGGACCAGGCTGCTGCTCAGGGAGCGTGATTTCAAGCTTCCGGAGGAGGCCGATGAACGTATCCGGGAACTGGAACTGCAGGGCAAGACCGTCATCATAGTTGTAGCGGACGGGCGCTGGTCCGGTCTGATAGCCGTAGCCGATATCCTGAAGGAAGGGGCGGCTGCCGCAGTCAGGCGTCTGGAGAGCATGGGGCTTGAGGTGGCCATGATTACCGGCGACAATCGCCGCACCGCTGAAGCCATCGCTTCTCAGGCCGGCATACGCCGTGTTCTGGCTGAGGTTCTCCCGGCCGGCAAGGCCGATGCCGTAGCCCGGCTGCAGGACGAGGGGCATAAAGTAGCCATGGTCGGCGATGGTATCAACGACGCTCCGGCTCTGGCCCGGGCCGATGTGGGTATCGCCATCGGCACCGGCACCGACGTGGCCCTGGAGGCATCCGACATAACCCTGATCGGGGAGGGACTGGAAGGCATCGCCGGAGCCGTCGAACTTAGCCGGGCCACTATGCGCATCATCAGGCAGAACCTCTTCTGGGCCTTCTTCTACAACGTGATTCTTATCCCCCTGGCCGCCGGAGCCCTCTATCCCTTCTTCGGCCTGCTGCTGGATCCCATGCTGGCTGCCGCTGCCATGGCCGCCAGCTCGGTTACCGTGGTCAGCAATTCCCTGCGACTGCGGCGCCGACAATTGTTTACGCCTGTCCGATAATATGACGGCAAGCGGCTGTTTAAGCAAAGGAGAAACGTAAAATCATGCAAAGTTTTCAAATCGGTCTGATTACGGAAAAAGGAGCCTGGTACGCCTCTGCCGGAGAGAGTGAGCAGGGCATATCGCGTCTGCCTGCGGCCACTGTATCCTGGGATATCGACAGGGGCCCGGACCATCCTGTCCTCAGCGTCGCGATAACGGCAGAGGAGGATATGGATGCCGGATGCGATCTGGTGGTCTATCGTATCAGCGTTCCGGATCTGCAGAGAGAGTTGGGGATGATGGAGCCGGGTATGCTGGCCAACGCCCTGTCTATCCGCAGCGGCGAGGGAGGCCTTTGCCGCCTTACCCGTGAGGGACTGAAGAAGGATGCCGATGCTCCCGATCCCGTAAGCTGGTGGTGGACGCTCCTGGGGGATGAAGATGCAGCCGGGGCGCATCTTTACGGCTTTCTCTCTCCTGTCCGGCACCGGTCGTTTCTGCGAATTCGCGATGGCTGGTTCGAATGCGGCTGCATGATACAACGGCCTCTGAAGAAGGGGGAAACCTTTACGGCAGATTCTCTTATGTTCATGGAGGGCGAGCCGTATTCACTCCTGGAGAGGTTCGGAGATCTGACTGCGGCAGCGCATCCCGGCAGGGTATCTTCCCAGAGGCCTGTGGGCTGGAACTCCTGGGATTACTACTTTTCCATGTTCGACAACAGTGATCTGGACGAGACTCTGGATGCCATAGAAGCCGCAAACCGCAAGCTGCCCGTACCGGTCCGGCATGTAATCCTGGATATGGGATGGTTTACCGAATTCGGCGACTGGTATGCCAACGGACGGTTCCCGGGCGGAATGAGGGAAGCGGCTGAGAAGATAAGATCCCGGGGGCTTATTCCCGGGGTATGGCTGGCACCGTTTATCGTCCATTTTTTCAGCCGTATATTTCTGCGTCATCCGGAGGTATGCGCTACCGATACGGAGGGCAGGGTTGTCATGGATAACTGGGGCCTGGCTCCCAACGGTTATCTGGATCCCACCAGTCCTGCCGGTGAAGAATACCTTTACGGCGTATTCAAGCGCCTGTTTGATGAGGGTTTCCGATACTTCAAACTGGATTTTATTCACTATCCTATAACCCAAGGGGCAACCAGGCAGTACTACCGCAATGAGATAGGAAGAATGGAAATGCTGCGTGAGGGACTGCATATTATACGTCGTGCCGTTGGAGACGAGTCCTTCATCCTGGCTTGCGGATGCCCGCTGGAGGCCGCTCTGGGAGTTGCCGACGGCTGCCGTATAGGGGGAGACATAAGCACTTATCACAGTACCGTAAAGGTGCAAACCCCCTTTCTTGCCACCCGCTGGTGGATGAACAACCGTTTCTTTACCAGCGATCCCGATTTCGCCATGGTGCGATGTGACGATACCGCCGATGACCGTCATCATAACCCTTATCACGCACCCAATATGGTGGATGCCGTAGGTTCGCGTTCCGGCTCTCCGTGG
>JAQVUQ010000298.1 GCA_028699365.1 bacterium
CGTTGGCAACCGTTTCGTTTTGCTTAATGGGTATGTGAAAAAGGACATGAAGCTCGATAGCCGCGAACTGGATATCGCGAAGAGATATATGGAAGACTATCTAAGGAGGACGCAAGATGAATAGGACCAGTGTTTCCTGGAAAACAATACGCCGGCAGATGATCAAAGAAGACCCTGAGTTTGCTGTGGCATTGGAGGAGCTTGCTCCGGAATATGAAATTGCCCGACAGCTTGTGAAGGCCAGGTTGGAGCGCGGTATGACCCAGGAAGAGTTAGCTGCGAAGGTCGGCACAAGGCAGAGTAATATCAGCCGTATAGAGCGCGGCCAGCAAAACACATCTATCGGTCTGCTCAACAAGGTGGCAAAAGGCCTCGGCATGAAGCTGCATGTATCGATTGGGTAGTAAGAGAACGTTACTCAGGAAAGCAGATCTGATACGCATAAAACGTCGCAGAGACGAAGATATTCAGATGTGGCGGTGGGGGGACGGGTATGAAGAATAAGGCTGGTGCCAGGCGCAATTATATGTGGTGTATTGCCGCCGTGATTCTGATCGGGGTTGCCGTCTGTTTTGCTTGCCGTTGCCCGTTCAGCCGGCCTCCGGAAGTTACTAAAGGCGCGGTTGCACCTCTTACCGATAAAAATAAATTACCGGTATTAGCCGGTGATTTCAGACTTATCGCTTCCGGTGGAAAGATATCATCTCCGATGTGGTCTCCTGATGGACAGAAGATAGCATATTTTATAATAAACGAGGAAGATCAAGATGGATTGTTCCTTCTTGGTGATCTTTACGTAGTTCATGCGGACGGCTCAGGGAAAGTTTTGCTTGCCGAGTGTATTATGCTGAATGCCGTGTGGACCTCCGACAGCCGGAGCATAATATATGAAGAAATGGAAAGAGGCTTGGAGATTATCTCTATTGTCGATAAGAAAGTTAAGCGTCTGGTGCAAGACGGTCATGCGCCTTCTGTCTCGGCTGACGGTAAATGGCTTGCTTTTCATCGCTTGGGAGAAGACGGTTCCTTCACTGACGATATCTATATCATGTCGTTGCAGGGCAATGGACAGGCTAAACTTATTACCCGCCTGCCGACATCACATGAAACCGAATATATGCCTGCTTCACTGCGGTGGTCTGCTACAAGTGACAGGTTGATTGCCCTGTCATACGATAACAACAATATAATTGACGGTAAAAGCGATGCTCTCTCGGTCAACCTGTGGCAGATCGATTTGAAAGAAGGAACCAGGCTCAGATTGGCCGGTAATAACGGTGATAATGATTTTCTCTTTACTCTTTCCCCCAACGAAAGCAGTATCGTTTTTATCCGTGACAGCCGAGGCGAACGTACTCATCCCGAAAAAGATATCTGGCTCATGCACGGCAACGGCTCCGCTGCCGGGAAATTAACTTCCTGGGGCAACGTGCTTTACTGCGATTGGGTGGGTAACGACACCCTGATTTGTCAGCGGGTTGATCGCTGCTATTTCTCCGATGGAGAACTGCACGACCTGTCACAATGGGGTGTCTGGCTTCTGAACAGGCATACCCGGGAAGCCGGAAAAATCATCGATGCCTGCGATTACGCGCTGTCGGACAAAGGTGACCTGGCTGTTGTCAAGAGAGATTCTGCCGCTACCAGCAGCTTGCTGACAGCACGCTTCAAATAATTAGGGACGTACCTTGACTTGTTTGATTAACGCCAATACTTCTAACATGGAGACATATGTAACATGTAGGGGCATTAATCGCTAGGCCTGGAAAATAGGCGCTGTCCCTATTATTCGTCCCCAAGTTTAAGGCATGGTTTGTTGACCCCTGAAATACGAAGCCCGAGGGAGGTTTTGGTAGATTATGAAGAAGACGTTTGACGCAGTTGTCGTAATGAGAGAAGCGCGCAAAAAGTTGGCAAATGAATGGGAGTGTAAACCCAGGAAAGAAGAAATTGAGGCTTTACGCAGGAAATATGCAGGGTAAGGGAACGCAATTGCTTATCGCGATCTGTTGCTGACAAACGATAGACCTGTGTGAAGCGGATGGGCCACACAGGTCTACATTGCAAGCATTGCCATGAGGCAGGCCCGGAGAATCTTCCCAGGCCTGCCTCATGATTGATTTATTGTGAGGGGACGTAGCGCTCGTAGCTGTATTTCATTGTTTTAGTTTCACCCGGTTTGACACTGACGTTCCAATAGATCGTTCCGCTACGCTCCAACAGTCTCAGGTTACCGGTATCCAGAGAGATTGTCCCGTTATCCGAGGCTGTCAAGGGTTTGCCCTGGATATTTTTATCGATAATCAATTCTGCTGCCGTTTGACCAAAATTACGTACGGTCAATTCTCCCTCCACCGTTACCAGGTCCAGGTAATAGTTGTGGGAAGGGGAATGCTCCTTAAGCTTGCGGCTGATTTCTGTCTCTTTGCCGTTTTGAGCGATGTTGATGGCTGTGGTAATCTGCACCTCGCCCCGGCCGCCGCGCGGCACATACTTCAGTATATCCTGGCTGAGTGCCTGTCTGTCGCCGGCCATGGCCAGGTATGGGCCAGTGGTCCAGGGCATATCGGTGCCGTTGTAGAGCACCAGAAAATGCTTGATCTCCTGCGGCGGTGACCAGCGGTAGACGTGTCCGTATTTTATCCGTTTTGTGAAAAGCGTTACGATGGCTTTTTCGCCTTGCCGCAACGTCATGCCTTTACGGGTATATACAGTGTAATCACTCGTGTCGGCCTCTTCCCAGGCTGGTCGGTTTACCAGATTTCCGCTACTGTTGACAACGGGTTGAACGTTTGTTGCAAACTGATCTGATCTGTAGGTGTTAGCCAGAGCTGCCTGGTTCATTAGCTGGGACATCACTTGCGGGGGCGCCACCGCTGCTCCTATAGTTCTGATGGCCTGACCGGCTGCCAGCGGGGCCATGTAGTCGGTATGAATAAAATGCGGCACACCTACTATGAAGTTTACATCGCAGTTGATGAGATCTTCCGCTTCATTAACCAGTGTGGCCCGCAACGTCAACTCGGCGGTGTCTTTGTCGATCAGTGTCAGCGAATATTCCGGAATCCAGGTTATGCCTTTGCGTAGATAGGCCATGCCCAGAGTCGTCCGTGCCGGCGTTCCACCTTTACCGGAAGCAATATGGATACGCAATGGATTGTCCAGCATGCGCATCCTTCTGATACCTTCCAACGGCACCGCAAAGCTGTTGTTTTCCGCCTGCAGCACTACATATTCTGTTCCTGCTGAAACAAGCTTTCCTGATGCTGTGCGTTCGTTTCCCTGGTCTATGTAGGCAACTTGGATGTTAAGATGTTTTGCTGCTTCCAGCCTGGTCCGTTTGCTTGCCAAATTCCGGGAGGCATCTCGATCATCAAAATCTACTATCTCGCCGGGACCAAAGGCTACCGTATCCACGGTTTCATCCGCACTATGCGAAAAGACCGCCAGTGTGCCGAATGTGGCCGGCGGAAGTGTCTCGGCCAGGCACCAACCGTCGCGCAGGGAGACGTCTCCCTGCCGGAGAAAAAAGCCCAGTCCGTTCTTGAACACTGAAACGGACGTCACCCGGGAAGACCAGCGATAGGGGTTTTTCTGCTCACTGTCAGCCCTGGCACAGGAACATGTTACCAGTAATACTGCCAGCCCGGCCAGAATACCAAGTTTGAGTTTCATTTTGACCCTCCTCCATATCAGAAGTAATAATCTACATACACTTATTCATCAAATATTCGTCAAATATGGCGTTTTATCCTTGCATAAATAGGGACAGCGCCCATTTATTGACGTAGACCTTTTGATTGCAGTGCCTGAATATGAAGATACGCTTGCCAGGGCTCTTAACACAGCACATATGCGCTATTCTCAATGTTTCAACAAGAAGCTGAACGTATCCGGAAAACGCTTAAGTTAAGGGACGTACCTTGACATATTTGACTAACGCATTGCTGACACAGCGCCTGTAAAATAGGCGCTGTCCCTATTATTTCTGTAACGTTTACTCGTTCTGCAGCGCGCCCATGGGGCATAGCTTTGTGCATTTGCCGCAGTCCAGGCATTTGTCGGCATCTATATCCGGGGCGTTGAAGCCCTGCTGCGACAAAGCTTCTACCGGA
>JAQVUQ010000299.1 GCA_028699365.1 bacterium
CTCGGTGACAGGACAGCAGGTAACGAACTCTGACACAGGCAGCGGCGCCAGGGCGGCTCACGAGATAGCGTTTGCGCATGATGAGATAGCCGATAACACGGCTGCCAGGCACGGGCACGATAACAAGGTTGAGCTGGATAAAATCGTAACTGCTGTGCTGTCTGTGGCCGGCAAGGCGGGCGTTGTCGTGCTCTCTAAATCAGACGTTGGCCTGAGCAATTTGGTAAACGCCTTGCAAGTGCTGGCGTCGGAGAAGGGCGCTGCGGGGGGAGTAGCGCCGCTGGGGCCGGATGGTAAGATAGCTACGGAATACCTGAATCCGGTGGCTATAACAAATGTTTATTCGGTGGCGTCTGAGGTAGAGCATCTTGCTCTGGAGGCTCAGTCCGGCGACGTTGCCGTGCGCAGTGATCTGGGAAAGAGCTATATCCATAATGGCGGCGACAGCGGCACGATGGCCGACTGGACGTGGCTGGCATCGCCGACTGATCTGGTGTTGAGCGTCAACGGCAAGATCGGCACGGTTGTCCTGGCTAAAGCCGATATCGGCCTGAATAACGTGGATAACCTCCAGCAGTTGCCGATGAGCTACTTGGACACTGACGGCGCTCTGACGGCCAACAGCGACGCCAAGGTGCCCAGCCAGCAGGCGGTGAAGGAGTATGCTGATACTAAGGCGGCGAGCAATCACAATCACAACCTGGCCGACCTTGCCGAGAAGTCCTACAACAGTCTGACGGATAAGCCAGAGATACCTACGATACCTATTGTGTTCCCGAAATACCTGATACATGCGGATTATACAGATAGTCCGAACAACGCCAACTGGGCGATTAACGCTCTGGCGCCAATTGAGGCGGACGAGGATAATCTTGCCTTGAAGGTGGCCTCTTACATTCACACGGCGGAAACCGGCAGAGGGCTGGACTGCATCGTGCCCAGCGGGGCGACGAACATTATCATAGCTGTCAAGGGCCGTGCAAAAACGGCACCGGCGACGGCGAAGCAGATAGTGTTAAAGCTCTATAGTCGAGGCATCCCGGACAATGCTGCCGTAGAGGCATGGAGCGACGGTTATGAACTGGCGGCTATAGATATCCCGACCAACGAGTATTACCAGTATGACAGCCAGACCATTTCTCTGGCTACCCTGGGACTAACTGCCGGCAGGCGGTATCAATTTGAGTTTACCCGCACTCCGGAGGAGGCTGCGGATACGCTGGATGCAACTTGGTATATGGACTCGCTGGAGGTGAGTTTTAGCTAATGGCGATGGAATTTAACGGCGGCCAGTATATCAATTGCGGCAACGTGCTCAACTTGGGTAGCAGCGACCGGACAATAGTCTTTTGGCTGCGTAAAAATGGGATTCTCGGCCACGAGAGCATTTTTGCCAAAGAGCATAACAGAGTGCCCTATCTGGGATACGCTGTCGCAATCAATCCGGACGGCCGCGCCGTATGCGCGATTACCAATGCGTATCCAACTGCATGGAGGGAGCGCTGCACAGCATCTGCGGTGGTTGATAATGCCTGGCACTGTATAGCATTTGGCTATGGATCAGGAGAGATCCACGCGTATTTGGATGGCGCTATCGATGATGGCACTGTCAATGGTGTGGTAGGAGCACACAATACCGACAATGCCGTAAATTTCGAGATAGGCACCCGCGGATCAAACGATGGGTTTGTTCCGCTCTATCTGTTGGCAGGTGTGCTGGATGATCTACGCATCTACAGCCGAGCTCTGAGCGCAGCGGAAATCCAGACCATCCACGCCTGCAACGGCCATGATGGCATCGTGCAGGGCCTGGTGGGCCGATGGCTGCTCAACGAGCTGTCACCAGGCACAGCGGCCACTGATGCCGGCGGCATCGTTGATATCAGCGGCAACGGAAATCACGGGACGCCTTACGGTGGACCGGTATACCGGGGCTCGGAACTCAGCTTTGGGAAGAGGTATCTCTAATGGATGATATTTTATGGCTGCGCCATGCTCTGGGCGAGGAGATAGCCGAAGGGCAGACGGAGGCTGATACCAACTTTATGGATCGTGACTTAGAAGACCTGCTGGAAGAGCACAAGGATAACCGCAACCTGGCGGCGGCTGCCGGATGGCGGCGTAAGGCTGGGTGGATCAACAGAGGCAGGTCGCTGCAGTCTTACAAGGTGGGTGATGAGTCCTACACCTACACAAGCGCCAAGGAAGCCTTTGAGATTGCCATGGATATGGCACGAGATTACGAAAGCAGAGGATCCGGCGGCTCTCGTGTCTTCAGCATAGCCGCTACGGAGGGCACGTCATGAGGACGGCTGCGCAGGACCGACGAGAACAAACCCTCTGGAACATCCGGCAGAACCCCACTGAAATCACCATCACCCGGACAACGAAAACCCCTTACAAGGGCGGGCACAAGGACGAGACGGCGGAGATCGGGCCGCTGATCGTCCGGATATATTCCAACTCCCGGAGGCAGCCGCAACTGCAGAGCGAACGACAGGGTACGCGCATAACGGACGGCAACTGGGGTATGCTGGCTGACTGGCGGGTGGATATCCGCTGCGGCAGCGATGTAACGGATGAGTTTGAGACGGCTCTGGGGCGCTTCCGAGTGGCCCAGGTTAAGCCGCAACTGCTGGGCAATGAGATCATCGGTTATCAGTGCGATCTGGAGAGGGTGAGCTGACATGCCTGATAAGGTGTTTGGGGCTGAACTGATGGAATACCTGGACCGGAAGCGGGGCGGTTTTCTGGGGCATCTGGAGAACGAGGTTCCCGTATTGGAGGCTTATGCCCGCGCGAATAGGCCGTGGACTGATAGAACAGGCCATGCCAAGAACGGAATCTTTGGCAAGGCAGCGCAAGTGAGGCGCGATCTATGGCGGCTTTCATTGGGGCATACCATGGAATATGGCCCGTATCTGGAACTGGGGACGCCGCCGCATATTATCCGACCAAAAAACAAGAAACTGTTGGCATGGCAAAGTTCTGGTGATGCCGAGAAAACCATAGTTGCCAAAGAGGTCCATCATCCGGGAACTCGCCCGCGTCCGATTATTAGACCCACGCTCATGGCGCACCTGGATGGCATAAAACAGGGCGTTGTTGCCTACTGGAGGGATGAGAAAAAATGAGGGAAGGGATACGGCAGAAACTCATCGGTTCTATACCGGATATCGGGGGCAGGGCTTACGATCCGAATGCGGCGTCGTCCGAGACGGTCAAGCCCTACATGGTAGTGCTGCAGGGTGAGGAAACGGACGAGTCTGACTGGGCGGGGTTTCGGAGGATTGTTGAGGTCTGGCCGACACTGGCCAGGAATAACTTCTTTGATCTGGACGCTCTATGTGACCAAGTGACTGCGTCCCTGGACGGACAACTGATCACTGATCCGGATACAGGGGAGGTTTTCACCTGCATCTATCAGGGGGTATCCGGACAGGATCATACTGACGCGGACTGGGATATAATCACCCGCGGCCTGAAGTTTGCTGTGCTGGCGCTGCAGCCGGTGGCGGTGCAGGAGGTCTATGCTGACGATCCCTGGCTGGTAGCGCTGGCTGCATGGACGGAGACGGAGCTTGGACAGGACTGGACGGTTTACAAAGGACGGTGGCCGGCCGGCTACTACAAGCCGTCTGTGCTGTGGCGCTTGTCTGAGATAAGGATTGCAGGGCGCTCTGGGGCCGCGTATGAGGTGCGCAAGGTCTTTGTGGGGCATGTGCTTGGCAGCACGCCCAACGAACAGCTACAGGGCGTGACGGCGATACTGCAGGGTTTGGGTGGGGCGGTGAAGCTGCCTTTGGACGTGGCTGACCGGCGGTATATGACCGTAAGCAGCCAGAGGGCTGACCTTAAGGCTGACGCTCTGCGGGCTGGGCAGATCACGCTGGATCTATTCAGGATGACGCTACGGCCCAGGGACGAGGTGCCGCTGATGGCGGCGGTGCATTACGATGGACAAGTGGAGGTGTAAGAGGTGGATGAAAGGGTTGCTACAGTAAAACTTACCGAGAAAATGGCGACAGTATCGCCGGAGCCGGTGCGCCTGTCCCGGGAGGAGCTGCCGGGCGTTATGGCTGTGATGGGGATATCCCGTGAGGTTCTGG
>JAQVUQ010000012.1 GCA_028699365.1 bacterium
AAACGGGAGGACATTGCTTTTCAAATACGCTATAACTCAAAATTGACGGAGAGCATGGAAGAATATAAAAAGAGGGCGACAATAGCCAGATTACAGCAGACAATTGATGAGAGGAAGAAATGCCTGATTTATTGTCCGTTTGTTTCTCAGATATACGATGTTTACGATGCATTACCAGATAACATTGAGCCGTTTGTAAGTAAGTATCATGGTTCTATGGATAAATTCGAAAAAGCAGAAGCGTACGAACGATTTAAGGATGGAAGATCGTTTGTCATGTTATGTACAAAAGCCTTTGGTATGGGGGTCGATATTGATGATGTGGAGAGAGTCTATCACTACGCACCTACCGGATATCTCTCTGATTATGTCCAGGAAATCGGCAGGGCGGCCAGGCGGGAAGGGTTAACAGGGCTGGCAATAACTGATTTTACGGATCAGGATATGAGATTTGTAAGGACACTTTACGGCTTGTCCTCTATAAGACAGTACCAACTGCGTGAGATGATGCGAAAACTCTATCAGATTTACCTGGAGAAACGGCATCGTAATCTTCTGGTTTCACCGGAAGCTTTTTCTTATCTCTTCAGAGAGGACCAGGTAGATGAGAAAGTAAAAAGTGGATTGCTCTTGTTGTCAAAAGATTTGCAGGATAAGTACGGTTTCCCTGTTATAGTTGTTCGTCCCAAGAGTTTGTTTACTCGTAATTTTGTAAACGTTCCTATTCTAATAGAAATAAAGTTTCTGGAAAGATTTGGCAGCTATGCCACACTAATGACAGATAATTTCCCCCGACGATGTCCTGGGGCTTATGGTAGTAACGATATTATCAAATATAATTCAGGGAATATTTATGAATTAGATATGGCCGGATTATGGGAAAACCATTTTGCAGAGCTTACATTTGCAGACTTCAAACGTCGCTTTTTCTCCGGCGTATTGATCGATTTCAATAACGAGGAGGTGGTTTCACCACGATTAAGGTTAGATATCCATTATAAAGAGGATTACAGTAACATAATATACCAACTTGAAGCTTGTTCCAAAAAATTAATACGAGTGCTCGAACACTTAAAAGCACAAGCGAAGTTTTTTTCGAAAAAAGATTTCCATAAAAGCTTCCTGGAGGTATTTGGTGACGATCTGAAGTTTACTACTGAACTTACGAATATCATTGTTGATCTTTTTGTTGCTGAACCCGGGCGTAACATAAACTTCAATCAAAGTATTGATAAATACCGCTTTTTGCAGGCACGACAGGCAGGAGGAGCGGGTGAGGCTATGACGTACAGATGCATGAACAGCAACTATACGGGATTAGGCGTGCACTTATCACGGTTACTTCAGGAAGCTAATCCCAATATTGAAGACGGAACTACCTTTAGAACATATATCGCTATTCAAAGCGGGGAGATTCGTCCGAAACTCCTTTTCCTTGCAATTATGCTTGAGCTATTCGGATTGGCCAGTTACGAAATACTGGGGGGTAAGAATACGGAAATATTTATAAGGCTTAACGATCCCCAAAAACTGTTAAGATTAACCAACAGTAACTATAACTATTCGAATGCTTTACTTTCAGACATAGCGAGGCGTCGTGAAAGCTCACAAAAGATTCAAGCTTCTTTTTTGAAAGCAGAGTTATCGGATAAAGAGAGATGGGATATTATAGAAAACTATTTCTTGGGGCGCGATGATACAGTGCTGGCTATGCTAGAGAGAAGGGAGCATGTACAAGCAAGGTTTTAGCATCCGTTAGCGTGTTCGAATTGCGCACCTATACTTACTCGCATATGTAGCATTAAAATATGGCCACCAGTCTGTTTATTGGCCGGTGTCCACAGACAAGAGGGCATTATATGTACCGTTTCTCTCTCCAGCGTATATTCACCATTAACCGCTATCTGAGCAGCGGCCGTTGTGTCCGGCTGCAGGAGTTGGCTGATGATTTCGGCGTCAGTGCCAGGACTATCCAGCGGGATATGGCGCAACTGCGATACGATTTCGGTGCGCCGTTGAAATTCGATCGTTGCGCCGGGGGCTACAGATATACCGGTAAGTTTGACCTTAATCCACCTGTCGATATGACGGAATCCGAAATGCTGGCTCTCTACCTGGCTGGAGAGATATTGGGACGCTTTACCGGCACTTCGCTGGAGGATGCCGCCCGCTGTGCTTTTGATAAACTGTCTAAACTGCTGGTGCACGAACTTACCGATTCCGCTGTACCGCTTGGTGGGCATATTACCATAGGTGCTCCTCTGCTGCGGGGCGATGCTGCAAGAGTAGGTGACCTCTTCTGCCTGCTTGGGGACGCTATAAAAGACGGCCGGGTTGTCGAGATAGAATATCATGCTATAAATACGGACAGCAAATCCTGCCGGGAGACGGAACCGCTGCATCTGCACTATCACAAAGGTGCCTGGTATCTGATTGCTTTCTGTCGCTTGCGTTCGGATATTCGTATTTTTGCGCTGGATCGAATCAAATCGGCTCGGCTTATTGAGGGAGGGAGGCTGTTCAATCAGCCGTTTGATGCCGCTCTGTACCTGCAGGGCAACTTCGGCATAGTCAGTGGCGGAACTGTCAATGAGGTGGCGCTTCTCTTTGATGCCGATCAGGCCCGCTGGGTCAGAGAGCGCCAATGGCATCCCAGCCAACAGTTGGAAGAACGCCCGGATGGCTCACTTGTCCTGCACATGCGCGTCAGGGGGCTGCGGGAGGTTTGTCACTGGGTGATGAGCTACGGCAGTCATGTGCGGGTGATTGCTCCTCAGGAACTTAAGGAGATGGTAGCGGCTGAAGTGCGGGCCATGGCCCTAATGCAGGATTGAATTGATGTTTCCAACGACGGTGCATGTCGTTCTCGCCTGATACAATCGAAGTATAGATCCGGTGGTTTGTTGCATTTGCAGCAGAATTACCGGCAAAAAAGCCGTCAGGCTGGGAGGAGAATGAGCATGCAGGAGAACTATACGCACATTTCCATAATTCTGGACCGAACGGGATCCATGGAGGGGATCCGTGATGACATCATCGGCGGGTTCAATGCTTTTCTGAAAGAGCAGAAGGAACAGCCGGGAAAGGCCACACTGACTCTGGTGCAGTTCGATACTCAGGACCCGTATGAGATCATCCATAGCTTCCGGCCGATAGCTGAGATTCCGGAATTGACGCGGAAGACGTATGTGCCAAGAGCCTCGACACCGCTGCTGGATGCCATGGGGCGGGGTATAAATGACCTGGAGGGCAAATTGGCTGCCATTAAGGAGGAGGAACAGCCGTCCAAAGTGATAGCTGTTGTCGTAACGGACGGTCAGGAGAACTCCAGCAGGGAATTCAGCCGCGAACAAGTCAAAAGTATGATAGAAAAGAAGCAGGAGCAGGATAACTGGCAATTTGTCTTTTTAAGCGCTGATCTGGATGCTATAAACGATGCTGTTTACACAGGCATTCGCCGAGGCTCTACTCTGGCCTTTGACAAGACATCAAGGGGCAATGCCGAGGCATGGTCATCACTTTCCGGCAGGATAGCCGAATGCCGGGAAGATACGGGGATAGATTGTTTTGCCTTTACCGACGAGGACCGAGCCAAACAGGAGGCTGAGAAGAAAAGGTTTAGTCACTCGCGATAAGAGCCCCAGAATCCCCGACTAATTTGCAAGCACATTGCAAATTAGTCGGGGAGTTCAGAATTATCAAGCTATAAATCCTCAGCCCTTTGCTTGCAAAAGCCAACAAGCCCTTTTATAATAAAATATACAGGAGGTGAGCGCATGAATATTACCGACGTTCGCGTGCGTAAGATCGAGTCTGAGGGGAGAACCAGAGCTTTTGTCTCGATAACTATCGATGAGGTCTTCGTGGTGCATGATCTCAAGGTCATCGAAGGACAGAACGGCTTGTTCGTGGCTATGCCCAGCCGCAAGACGGTAGAGGGTGAGTACAAGGATATTGCTCATCCCATTACCACAGAAGCCCGGGAGATGATCCAGGCGGCGGTTCTGGAAGCTTATAACAAAGGCTGATCGCCGTAACTTCTATCTGTAAGCAGTTCTTTTTATACCTCCGTTGATGCTCTTTTAACGTGGCATGGCTTTGTACGGCCTGCGGGTGACTGCCTGAGAGCACTCTTTTCATGCCTGTTTCATGCTTCTTTTAAATTGACACTACCACCCAAATTAAGTATAATCTAGCCGTATCTGCCGCATCGGCATGCATGTTGCGCAACGCTTTTCGGGGTGGTGAAATGGTATCACACCGGCCTTTGGAGCCGAGGTTCCAGGTTCGAGCCCTGGCCCCGAAGCCAGTCCCTTTGCGCTGAAAAAGGGCCGGAGGAGTCTTCCTTCGGCTATCGGTGTTGGAGAGGAGTCCATATGAGTTCTTCGATAACGGCTGTGGTTCTGGCCGCCGGCAAGGGAACCAGAATGAAATCCGCCTTGCCCAAAGTTTTGCATAAGGTCTGCGGCCGGCCGATTCTGGAGCATATTCTTAATATGCTGGACGAGGCCGGAGTCGGGCGCATAATAGTAGTCGCCGGATACGGTGCCGAAGAGGTATCCGCCTTGTGCAGCGGCCGGGCTGAGATAGCTCTGCAAACGGAACAACTGGGCACAGGTCATGCCGTTATGATGGCGGCACCTCTGCTCCAGGGCAACGGCGGCACCACGCTGGTTCTTCCGGGGGATACGCCTCTGCTGAGAGCCGATACCATGGACCGCCTCTGTCGCCTGCGCTTGGAAACAGGAGCCGGCATGGTCCTTCTGTCGGCTGAACCCGACGATCCCGGCAGTTACGGCCGGATCGTGCGAGGGGACGGCGGCACGGTCAAGGCTATTGTCGAAGCTAAGGATGCCGGCCCGGAGGAGTTGAAAATACGGGAGATCAACGCGGCGGTCTACGCCTTCGATACGGATCTTCTGCTAAACTGTCTGACCAGGATCGGGCGCAACAATGCTCAGGGGGAGTATTATCTGACTGATGTCGTATCCATATTGTCCGAAGAGGACCGGGTGGAGGCGCTGATAGCGGAGGATCCTGACGATATTATAGGAATAAACGATCGGCTCTATCTGTCGCAGGCGGGTAAGATCATGCGCAGCCGCATCCTGGAGGCCTGGATGCTTGAAGGCATTACCATTATAGATCCCGACAGCACGTTCATAGAAGATTCGGTCAACATCGGACGGGATACCGTCATTCATCCGTTTTCTATCATTGAGGGCGAGACGTTCATCGGCGAAGGCTGCAGCATAGGTCCCAATGCCCATCTTACGGATGCCCGGCTGGGCAAAGGCGTCAATGTGCAGAACAGCACCGTTTTGGACAGCGATCTTGACGATGGGGTATCCGTCGGCCCGTATGCTTATATCCGTCCGGGGAACAGGCTGGGAGAAGGCGCCAGGGCGGGGAGTTTTGTAGAGATCAAGAATTCCGAGATCGGTCCGGGCAGCGCCGTGCCGCATCTCAGCTATATCGGGGACAGCAGTCTGGGGGCCGATGTCAATATCGGCGCCGGAACTATAACCTGTAACTATGACGGACGGGAGAAGCATCGCACGGTAATCGGCAACGAGGCTTTCATCGGCAGCAACACCAAACTTATCGCCCCTGTTACGGTGGGTGAAGGTGCGGTGACGGGTGCCGGTGCCGTGGTAAATAAGGACGTACCGCCCTGGAAGGTTGCTGTCGGCATGCCGGCCCGGGTGATCAAGAGAAGGGATTGGGGGAAGGGAAACCATGCTGGTTGACAGTAAAGAGGTAAAGATTTTCACGGGGAATGCCAACCCCAGACTGGCGGAGAATATTTCCAGCTATCTGGATCTGCCGCTGGGGAAGGCTTTGGTGACGACTTTCAACAACGGAGAGGTCAGGATAAAGCTGGAGGAGAACGTGCGCGGTTGCGATGTTTTTGTCGTGCAGCCTACGTCCAGGCCCGTGAACCACAGTCTGATGGAATTGCTGGTTATGACAGATGCGCTCAAGCGTGCTTCGGCACGTCATATCACGGCTGTCATACCGTATTACGGCTATGCGCGGCAGGATCGCAAAGCTACGGGAAGGGAGCCCATTACGGCCAAGCTGGTAGCCAATCTCATTACAGTGGCCGGTGCGGACAGGATACTGACCATGGATCTGCACTCCAGCCAGATACAGGGCTTTTTCGATATCAACGTGGATCATTTGACAGCCATGCCGGTGCTGGTGGATTACTTTGCCAAGAAGAAGATACCGGATCTCTGCGTCGTATCGCCTGATGTAGGCCGGGTAAAGCTCTCCCGGACCATGGCGGAGAGGCTGGGAGCTTCGCTGGCCATCCTGGTCAAGCGCCGGCCGCAGCCGGGTGAGGCGGAAGTGAGCGAGATTATCGGCCAGGTGGCCGGAAAGAACTGCATCATGGCCGACGATATGATAGATACGGCCGGCACGCTGGTCATCGGAGCTCAGGCTCTGGTGGAATGCGGTGCCAAGGCCATCTATACCTGCGCTACGCATGCGGTGCTGTCGGGCCCTGCGGTGGAACGCCTGGAGAAGGCCCCCATCAAAGAGGTTCTGATTACGGATACCATTCCGGTTCCTCCGGAGATGATGCTGGATAAAATAAAGGTGCTGACGGTAGCCCCGATGCTGGGCGAGGCGATCAGGCGCATTTATAAGAACGTTTCCATCAGCGAGATGTTCGGTTATTACTGGTCCGGGACTTAAGGACATAGTTGAGAAGAAAGAGGGAGAAAAGATGGAAAGAATCATACTTGAAGCGGAAATTCGCCGTGAATCGGGTAAGGGTGCAGCCAGAAGGCTGAGAGCTGCAGGGCGGTTGCCGGCGGTTCTCTACGGACACAGAGAGGTGCCGCAGATGCTCTCCGTGGAGAGTAAGGCCTTTCAGGAGGCTCATGCCCAAAGCGGCGGCAATGCCATTATCTGCCTGCAGGTTTCCGGTGGAGAGCAGAACTGCGATACGGTCGTCAAGGCTGTGGAGAACGGCCGGATCAGAAAGAACCCTTTGCATGTGGATTTTCAGAGGGTATACATGAACGAGCCGATCAAGGCCGTAGTGCCGATTCATGTGACAGGAGAGGCCCCGGGCGTCAAACTGGGCGGCGTGGTGCAGCACTCTCTCTGGGAGCTGGAAGTGGAGGCGCTGCCTCAGGAACTGCCGCAGGGCATCGAGGTCGATATTTCCGGGTTGGAAATGGGGGCTTCTCTGCTGGTAAGCGATCTGAAGCTGGCTGAAAAGGTGACGGTCCTGACGGATCAGGACTCCGTTGTCGTCTCCGTGACGGCGCCGCATACGGCTGCATCGGTGAACGCGGCGCTGGAAGAGGCTGCACCGGGCCAGGAAGCGGCAGCGACGGAAGGCAAAGCCTGACGAATGCATCTGCTGGTGGGGCTGGGCAATCCCGGCGATAAATATGCCGATACCCGGCACAATGTCGGGTTTATGGTAATGGACGAGGTGCTCCGCCGATTGAGCGGGAGCGATTATCGTCGTCATTGCCGGTCCCTGGTGGCCGAGGAGAGGTTGCGCGGAGAGCGGGTGATCCTGGCCAAGCCGCAAACCTTTATGAACAAGAGCGGGGAAGCGGTGGCTGCTCTGCTCGGCTGGTATAAGGTTTCCATGGACCGGTTGCTGGTGGTTTACGATGATCTCGACCTGCCGCTGGGGCAGTTGCGCTTGCGCATTACGGGATCAGCCGGCGGGCATAACGGTATGCGGTCTATCATAGCCTGTCTCGGCAGGCAGGATATACCCCGTCTGCGTATAGGCATAGGCGCCCCTGCCGGGGATGGAACCGTGGGGTATGTCCTGGGACGTTTCTCGCCCAGGGAGCGCCCCGAGGTCGAACTGATGATAGCTCAGGCAGCCGATGCCGTGGAGCTCGTTCTGGAGCAGGGCTTCGAGGCTGCTATGAATAAGTATAATTGAACAGGGGGAAGGTTTTGTGTCGCTTGGATCGCTAATACAGCTATGGAAGCGGTCTGACGCTTTTAATCTGCTGATGGATAAGCTGGAGGCCGGTGATCACAGCCTGAATGTAGAGGGCTTGTCCGGCTCGGCTGTATCCTATCTGGTGGCGGCGGTGCGCCGGTATTCCGGCCGGCCGCTGCTGCTGGTCACTATCGATGACCGCAATGCCGAGCGCATTGCGGAAGAACTGCATGCCTTCCTGGACGATAACGGTGTGAACCGGGAGGTTTCCTTCTTTCCCGCTTCGGCCGGAGATGCGCCCGAGGTTACCCGGTTGCGACTCTCTATGCTGCAGCGCATGGAGGATGGTCAGGCAGCCGTAGTGGTCAGCGGGCTGAGGAGCGCTCTTGAGCCGCTTCGCTTGCCGGCCGACTGGAAAGAGGCCTGTTTCGAGATACGTTCCGGACAGGAAATATCGACGGATAAACTCTCCGCTCGTTTGCTGGAGATGGGTTACGAGCGTGAAACCCTTACCGATCAGCCGGGACAGTTCAGCCTGCGCGGCGGGGTGCTGGATATATTTCCTCCGGCATCCGATCTGCCTTTTCGTCTGGAGCTCTGGGGGGAGACGGTGGATTCCATTCGCCTCTTTGATCCCCGCAGCCAGCTCTCCCGTGCAACCGTAGAAGTGGTGACCGTTTCTCCCGCGGCGGAGGCCGCCCCATCTGCAGCCACGGAGATGTCGACGCTGGTGGATTATCTGCCGTCCGGTACGGTTGTCGTTCTTGAAGAGCCGCATCGTCTTGAAGCACATTACAAGAGAATAAGCCAGAGTCATCAGGATATACTTCCGCTGGAAATGGTGCATCATCGCTGGAAGGATAGGCAATTGCTCAATCTCTCGCTGCTGGCGACGGAGGGAGTCGGAGAGATTCTGCGTTTCGAGGTGGCCGGGCAGGAGAGCTTCGGAGGGCGGTTGCCTGATGCCGTGGAGACCGTTAAGGCATGGCGCGCCGACGGTTATCTGACGCTGCTGGTGAGCGATCAGGCTCCCCGGCTGGCGGAGCTCATGGAGGAATACGATCTTGTCGTCGGCGGAAAGGTGCACTCCTTCAATGGCGAGGTTGTTGCCCTGCGGGAGAATATCTACCGCGGTTTCCGCCTGCCGGAGATAGGGTTGGCGGTCCTTACAGACGAGGAGATCTTCGGCTGGCGTAAGAGCCGGGCGCGTAAGAACGCCTTCTGCTTCGGGGATGGAGAGCGGCTGTCGCTGCTGGAAGCCGAGGTGGGGGATTACGTCGTGCATGTCCAGCACGGCATCGGCCGCTACAAAGGCCTGGTCAAGCTTGAGAGCGACGGTGTGTCCAGAGAGTATCTGCATATTCAATACGCGGGCAACGACAAGCTCTACGTTCCCTCTGATCAGATCGACAGGCTGCAGAAATTTGTAGCAGCCGGCGACGATGAACCCCGGCTGCACAGCCTTGACAGCAACGAATGGAACCGGATCAAGCGCAAGGTCAAGGAAGCGGCCAGGGATATGGCGCATGAACTTCTCAACCTTTACGCTCGCAGGGAGCAGAGCAAGGGATTTGCCTTCAATCCGGATACCCTCTGGCAGAGAGAGATAGAGAGTTCCTTTCCGTATACCGAGACTCCGGATCAGCTTCGGGCCATACAGGAAACCAAGCGTGATATGGAATCCGAGCTGCCCATGGACAGATTGATCTGCGGCGACGTCGGATACGGTAAGACGGAGGTGGCTATACGGGCCGCCTTCAAGGCTGTCCAGGACGGCAAGCAGGTGGCGGTGCTGGTTCCCACCACCGTGCTGGCGCTGCAGCACTACAATACTTTTCGTCAGCGTCTGGGAGCTTATCCGGTGAAGGTCGAGATGCTGAGCCGCTTCCGTTCCGCCAAAGAGCAGCGCGATATTCTGGAACGCCTGGCTGTCGGAGAGATGGATATCGTTATCGGCACTCACCGTCTTGTCCAGAAGGATGTCACGTTCAAGGATCTCGGCCTGCTGATAATCGATGAGGAACAGCGCTTCGGCGTAACTCATAAGGAGCGGCTCAAGGAGATGCGCCTGACGGTGGATGTTCTGACCCTGACGGCTACGCCCATACCGAGGACGCTGCATATGGCCCTGTCCGGATTGCGATATATGAGCGTTATCGATACCCCGCCCGAGGGCAAGAGGCCGGTTAAAACCCTGGTGGCGCAATATGACGACAGCCTTATCCGCCAGGCCGTCGAGCGCGAGTTGGACAGAGGCGGGCAGGTTTACTTTGTCAGCAACCGCATAGAAGGAATAGAGTCCTTCGCTTTACGCTTGCAGCAGTTGATACCCTATGCTAGAATAGCGATTGCTCACGGTCAGATGTCCGAGATCAAGCTGGAAAAGATCATGCTGGAGTTCTATCAGGGAGATTACGACATCCTCGTCTGCACCACGATTATCGAGAACGGAGTTGACATTCCCAACGTAAACACGATAATTATGAATGATGCCGATCATCTGGGCCTGGCGCAGATGTATCAACTGAGGGGCCGGGTAGGCAGAGGGCAGCATCAGGCATATTCTTACCTGCTTTACAGGAACGAATATGCGATTTCGCAAATAGCCGAGAAGCGGCTGGCCGCCATCCGTGATTTTTCGGAACTGGGGTCCGGACTCAAGGTGGCTATGCGGGATCTGCAGATAAGGGGTGCCGGCAATATTCTGGGGGCCGAGCAGCATGGATTTATCCAGGCGGTGGGGCTGGAACTCTATTGTCAGTTGCTGGCGGAATCCGTGGAAGAGCTTAAGGGGCAGGTGCAGGAGGAGAAACCGCGGGCTACCGTCGATCTTCCGCTCGATGCCTTCATCCCCAGAAGCTATGTCAACGATGAAAGGTTGCGCATGGAGTTCTACCGGCGACTGGCCGGCGCTGCCGATGAAGAGACCGTGGAGCGCATCGCCATGGAGATGGCCGACCGATTCGGGCGGCGTCCCAAGGAGGTCAACAACCTCGTCTTTATCGTCAGGATAAAGCTCCGGGCGGCGGATCGCGATGTCCGCGCCATTTATGCGGAGAGAGGGCAGATAACGATCAGCGGCAGCTTGCCGTCAAGAAATATGCTGAAAGGAAGGGGAGGCGCCATAGCCAGATATCGGGATCATCTCTGTTTGATGCCCGATCGCCTGGTGATAAACATCGACGGCTTGACCCTGAGGGAGTGGACCACGCTGCTTGAAGCGGCTCTGGATACCCTTGCCAAGAGGGAACTTTGCGCTTGAAAGGCGGCACAAGAAGGATTCTACGCCTTTTTCGTAGAATAACCCTAAATATCGAAGGGAGACGGATTATGAGAAAAGCAAAATGGATACTGGCTCTGGCGGCTGTAGCTCTGCTGGCTGTGGTCGCGGGGTGCAGTTGGAGCACGGTGGCTACCGTAGACGGTGCCAAGGTAACGGAGAAGGAATTCTATGCGGAGCTGGAGAAGCAGCACGGACGCGAGGTGCTGGAGCGGTTGATCACCGAGAAGATCATCCTGCAGGAAGCTTCAAAGAAGAATATCACTGTAACCGATAAAGAGATCGAGGAGGAAATGGCCCGCATCAAGGGCATGTTCCCCTCCGAGCAGGAGTTTATCAATGCCGTTAAGCAGTATTACGGCATGTCGGTAGATATGCTCAGGCAGCGGATCAAACTCGATAAGCTGGCCAACAAGGTGCGCACCGCGGATATCAAAGTGAGCGATGCGGAAATGAGCAAGTTCCTTGGCGAGCGCCGTTATCTGCGCCATATCCTCGTTCGCGAGGAGAGCGAGGCCAAGGCCATTCAGGCGCTCCTGAAGGACAACGGGGATTTTGCCCAGTTGGCCAAGCAGCGCTCTACCGATCCGGGCAGCAAGTCCCGTGGCGGGCTGCTGGGATTCGTTAAGAAGGGCGATATGGTGCCCGAGTTCGAAAAGGCTGCTTTTGCCTTGAAAGAGGGAGAGACAAGCTCCATCGTCAAGACGCCTTACGGCTATCACCTCATCAGATCCGATAAGCCGGATCGTAAAGAGGCTAAGGAAGCCATAAGCAAGGAGAAGGCTGAGCCGGTGGATACCTGGGTAGCCAGGTTGCGTCAGAACTCCAAGATAGACATAAAGCGGGACCAGTATAAGGATCTTGCCGACAGCATCAAGTCCGGCGGCAAGCAGCAGCAGGGGCAGCCGGTTCCGGCAGCACCCTCCAAGTAGATTGATAATGCCCGCTTCGATAACTGTAATCGGCCTGGGGCCGGGGTCCTTTGACAATCTTACTTGTGGAGCATTGAAAGCAATGGAGGAGGCGGAGGAGGTCTGCTTGCGGACCTCCTCCCATCCCATAGCCGCCGAACTCGTCGCCAGAGGCATCAATCTCTCCAGCTTCGACTATCTCTATGAATCGGCCGAGACTTTCGAGCGGGTTTATGAAGAGATCGCTGCAAGTCTTCTGAACAGGGCGAAGCAGGGACGCAGGCTGGTATATGCAGTTCCCGGGCATCCGCTGGTGGCGGAAATTGCCGTCCACCGTCTGCTGGAGCTTGCTCCCGGCAGCGGAGTGGAAGTGCGGGTTCTGCCCGGTCTGAGTTCCGTAGAGGCTGCTTATGCCGCTCTGGGCATCGATCCGCTGGGAGGCATCTTTCTGGCGGATGCCCTGGAGATCGACGAACTGGATATCGATCCCAGCCGGCCGTTGATGGTGCTGCAGATATACAATGCCGTTGTTGCCTCGGCCGTCAAGCTGAGGTTGATGGAGTTCTATCCCGACGAGCATACGGCCGTATTGCTTCATGCCGTGGGGACGGAGCAGGAGAGCCGCTGCGACTTGCCGCTCTATAAAATAGACCGGGAACACAGGGCGGATCACCTGACCATTCTTTATCTTCCTCCTCTGGCAGAGGCGGCGGACGGCAGAATGGCGACTCTTTTGAACATCATGCGCCGGTTGCGCGGTCCCGGAGGGTGTCCCTGGGATGCTCAGCAGGACCATGCCAGTCTTCGTCCTTATCTTCTGGAGGAGGCGTACGAGGTGCTGGATGCCCTCGACAGGGACGATACGGGAGATTTCTGCGAGGAGCTGGGCGATCTGCTCCTGCAGGTGGTCTTTCATGCTCAGGTGGCCTCTGAAGAGGGAACCTTCGACTTCAGTAACGTGGTATCCGGCATCTGTCGCAAACTCAGGCGCCGTCATCCCCATGTTTTTGGGGAAGCGACCGTCAGCGGTGCCGGAGAGGTTTTGCGCAACTGGGAAGCCATAAAGCTGGAGGAGAAGGAAGCCCGGGGAATAGAATCGGAGATCATGCAGGGGATTCCCCGAACGCTGCCGGCTTTGAGCAGGGCGCAGAAGGTACAGGAAAAGGCTGCCAGAGTAGGCTTTGACTGGCCCGATACCAAAGGCGTGCTGGAGAAAATCCACGAGGAGGTGGTGGAGCTAACCCGGGAGATAGAGCAGGAACACAGGCTGGAAGCTCTGGACGAATTGGGCGATGTTTTCTTTGCCCTTGTCAATTTGGCCAGACAGTTGGACCTGGATGCAGAGGAGGCTTTGCGTCGGTCAACGGATAAATTCATCAGGCGGTTCGGTTTTGTGGAGATGCGGGTGAAGGAATCCGGACGTTCCTGGGAGAGCTTTACACTGGATGAGCTTGATGCCGTATGGGATGAGGCAAAGTCCGAGTGCGGATGAGAAAAGTTTTAACCGAGAGTACAAAAGAAACCGCCGGCCAAGACCGGCAAAGAAGAAAAAGGAGGAAAGTCATGAATAAGGGAGAACTCGTTGCCGCAGTGGCACAGAAAGCCAAGTTGAACAAGAAGGATGCAGAGGCAGCCGTAGATGCCGTCATCACTGTAATCAAGGATACCATGGGAGAGGAGAAGGTAACTCTGGTCGGTTTCGGCACCTTTGGTGTCAAGGAGCGGGCCGCCCGTACGGGTATCAATCCGCAGACCGGCGAAAAGATAAACATCGCCGCCTCCAAGGTTCCTTTCTTCAAGCCCGGCACCGAGCTGCGCAAAGCGGTAAAGTAAGGCGTGTAGACAACATAGTAAGGGTGCGGAAAATTTCCGCACCCTTACTACGTGTTTCGTGAAGAAGATACAGCATCAATATTCATCCGCTTTAATGTTCTTGGGATTCGTCCCGGTAAGGATTCTTTGGGGGTATTACACCCCATAAAACCAGCCACATCAATAAAATTTTTCGGGTTATAACCCGAAGAACTTTATTGATATCAGATCCGTATATCTGCATCTTCGTCCGTTATTTTTCCTGATCTATGACGCATGTGGCTGGGACTCATGCCGTAATGCTTCTTAAAGAGCCTGGAAAAATGATAGATGTCTTTGTAGCCGACCTGGCGGGCGACTTCGGTTACGCTCAGATTATGATCATGCAGCAGGAAGGCTGCCTGATGCAGGCGCAGGCTTATCAAATAATCTACGGCCGGTATACCGAAGTACCGCTTAAACTCGTTGCAAAAATGGGATACCGACAGATGCGTCGCCTGGGCTAGTCTCTCCAGCCGGATATCCTGATCAATATTTGTTTCCAGATAATGTTTGATTTGCATGAATCTGTGAGGGACCAGTTGCTCTCCACCAGAGTAAACGGCACGCCTTATCTCCAACATCCAGTTCTGGAGCAGATTGCCGACTATGACGGCTTCAGGCCGGGTGCAGGTCGTCAATTCGCTATGTATGCTCAGGAGATAGCGTTCTGCCAGGGAGCCATCCGGCAGGGGAATGACGGTATCTACCGGGAGTCTGTTTTGATCCAGGCATTGACTGATGATTTTTCCGTCGCAGTGTATCCAGGAGTGCTTCCAGAGTTTCTCCGTATTGCCGTAGTAATGGCCCTGTCCCGGCCTCCAGATTATCAGGCTGTTGCCCGGATACGGATTCACGGTTCCGTCTGCACGGATAAAGACTTCATCGTAAAAAAACATAAAAAGATAATCGCCCGTTCCATGGGGACGGTTGACGATACATGGAGACATTATCTCCTGAACACCCAGACCATGAACGCTTAGATTATTGCCGTTAACGGGTGGATCAGTAAAAAGACATTTAATACTTTGCATTGCTCACCGTAAGATAATACAAATTGTTAGTAATTTTATCAATTCCATGACCACAAGACAAGATGTATCCTGTAAAGCAACAGATTATGGGAGGCATACGTCATCACAGGGGGCACCTCATAATCGGATAATCATTATCAAGGAGGATCAAGGCAATGCCTTTCAATGGGCTGGGCATGAATATGGGCAACCTGTCCAGAGTGTCTGCAGCTAAGACGAGATCCATCAGTCCGGAAAATTTTACCGGGGAAAAAGGTAAAGGAGGTATGGCAGAGGAGGGTACCGGAGCCTTGTGTGCCGAAAAGCTTGGCCAGGGGTGGAAAGTCTCACCTTCAATCGTCATCGAACCTGGCGAGAACAGGACTCTGGCAGAGATAGAAGGTTCCGGCGCCATTCAACAGATATGGCTGACGCCTGCCGCGCGGCAGTGGCGCTTCAATATCCTGCGCATCTATTGGGATGGTTCGGAAACGCCATCGGTGGAATGCCCGGTGGGTGATTTCTTTGCCTGCGGTTGGGGACAGTATGCCCAGGTCAGTTCTCTGGCCGTATGTGTCAACCCTTGTAGCGGCCTTAACTGTTACTGGGAAATGCCCTTCCGCCGGAGGTGTCGGATCACCATGGAGAATATAGCTGCAGAGAATATGACGCTCTATTATCAGATAAACTATACTCTGACAGAAGTGCCGGGCGATGCCGCCTATTTCCATGCGCAGTTCCGAAGGGTGAACCCTCTGCCCTATAAGGAGGTCTACACGATCCTCGATGGTGTAACGGGACAAGGGCAGTATGTGGGAACTTACATGGCCTGGGGTGTGCATAGCAACGGCTGGTGGGGAGAAGGCGAGATAAAATTCTACATAGATGGGGATGAGGAGTTCCCCACTATCTGCGGCACGGGCACGGAAGATTATTTCTGCGGCTCCTATAACTTTGATATAGGCCAGGAAAAGGGAGGCTACAGAGAGTTCACTACTCCCTATTCCGGACTCTCCCAGGTTATACGTCCGGATGGTCTTTACAACTCTCAACAGCGTTTCGGCATGTATCGCTGGCATATAGCTGATCCGGTGCGTTTTGATGAGGACCTGCGGGTAACAATACAGGCTCTGGGATGGCGCAAAGGGGGGTATCTGCCGTTGCAGGACGATATAGCTTCTGTAGCCTACTGGTATCAGACGCTGCCGACAGTGCCTTTTCAGCCGTTGCCTGAGAAGGATAAGCTGGAGATAATATAATCGAGTTACCCTTTGCTTTAATCCCGGTTTTTTGCCGGGCGACGTAGTCTGAACAGCATAAGGGCAACTATCGCCAGCAAGAAAATGCCTGTTGCGGGCAGACCATCCGCCTTGCGTCTTTGTAACGGAGAT
>JAQVUQ010000013.1 GCA_028699365.1 bacterium
CATTAGCTGATCCCAAACATCCGGAGCATAAACAGAATAAAAGATGGTTTGCCGGATTTGCGTGGTATGGAGGGACTTTCAAGCCTGAAACGTTCGATCTGGAAGTTGCGAATCTTGAGCTTGCCAGGTATCTCCGGTGGGCCAGAGATCGGTCTCTTTACTGGGGAATATGTCTGGATTAACGGCCTTGTCGTTCTTTGGTGAGAAAACGTGTGGCCTGCTGTTGTCGCGTATACCCTTTTGGACCTGTATCGAGCTTGGGCTCATTGAGAAAACTTTGATTGGAGGCTTTAACGTATGACCGAGGCTCGGATAACTCGGATACGCGGACAGCTCAGCCGCAAGTGGTCCGGAGTGTTAGAACTAAAGCAAACAATGAAAACTACGTTAACACCAATGTCATTGAGTGATCGTGAATCCGTAATCGATATTTTTAATTACTATGTCGAAAATAGTTTTGCTGCCTATCCGGAAAGAAAGTTGCCGTATGAATTTTTTGATACACTATTCGGTATGTGTCAGGGGTATCCAGCCGTAACCGTAAGGGATGAGGCCGGTGAGATTCTCGGCTTCGGAATGCTGCGTCCGTACAATCCCATGCAGGCTTTTTCAAAAACGGCCGAAATCCCCTGTTTTATCAAGCCTGATTTCACCGGTCAGGGAATCGGCAAAATGCTGCTTGATTATCTTATTGAAGAGGGCAGGAAGAAAGGTCTTACCAACATTCTTGCCGGCATATCTTCCTTGAACGATGGTAGTATGCGATTTCACTTAAAAAACGGATTCGTTGAGTGCGGCAGATTTAAAGGTATCGGCCAAAAGCAGGGAAAAATATTTGATGTTGTTTATTGTCAAATGACACTTTGAAAGGCGCCGTTCTGGGTGATAATGAATACCGGTGTGAGCAGGATAGTGGCTGTGAAAAACAATAAGTATTGTTTTCAAGGCCTGATAATCATACAAAGGTACTATTGACTATCGCTTTCTCAACCATTATAGTTGAATTATCAAAATTCAACTATAATGGTTGAGAAAATAGGCTGCATTTAATGAAAAAGATAGCCTTAATAGGGGATTTAGTTGCATCCAGGAAGATTGCAAACAGAGCTGCTTTTCAGGCATCGTTGTTGGCTACTCTTACACGGCTGTCGGAGGATAATCCGCATATACTCTCTCCGTATACTTTGACGCTGGGGGATGAGTTCCAGGCTGTATTTGACAGGGGGGCGGGGATATTCAAGGATGTGATGTTAATCCTCACGACCGTTTATCCGCAGAAAGTGCGTTTTGCTATAGGGGTAGGGGATATAGATACGGCTATAAACCCTAAGCAGTCTATAGGTATGGATGGGCCTGCATTCCATAATGCACGTAAAGAATTGGAGCGATTGAAAGCGGAGGAGTGCCTGTTTGGTGTTGCCGGCATAGACGGACACTGTGGGGTGCTGACCCGGGAGAGCTTACATCTTCTATCGCACAATATCGATAAATGGAAAGAGAATCGTTTTCACATCCTGGCTATGCTCAATAATGGACTGTCTGTTAAGGAAATAGCAGACAGCCTGCAAATATCGGATAAGGCCGTTTATAAGGATATAGATTCAGGAACACTGAGAACGGTTATAAGGATGCTTGCTGCCGTAGAGGCTATTATCGATGATAATCTGGTGAATACATGAACGTGCAATTTCTCTACTCGCTTAATGTTGTTATGATCTCCAGATTATTTCTACTCTTCAGGGACAGTCCTTTGAGTGTAAGAGATACGGCGCTTATGATATTTATTCAGCTTGTCGGTATTATGCTCTTGGCAATCAGTTATAAGACCGCTCTGCTAATGCTGCTACTTGTATTGATCGGGATAGTTCTATACCGGTTTGATAAACAAAGCGATGGTGCCTGTGGTCCCAGAATGTTTTCACTGGCCCTCTACGCACTTGTTTTTGGTATTTTCACCTCTTCATCTGTGAGTGTACACTTCAATTCCGAATTAGCAAGGTATGCTACATGGCTCGGGAAATATTTCCTTATGGCCGGCTTACTTGAGAATGTTGATGGTCATGCATTTAACAGCTATCTGACCGGATTATTGCTGGCAACAAGTGAGGCCAATCTCTTAGTGCGGTATATTTTTGGAACGCTCGATATGGTTCCCGGGACCAAGGATAAGGCAAGGAAGATAGATCGCCATGAATATAAGGCTGGAAGAATTATCGGCGTGTTGGAGAGATTTCTTGTCTATATATTCGTTCTCAGAGGACAATTCGCTGCTATCGGTTTCATTATGGCTGCAAAGGGCTTTACCAGGTTTAAGGAATTGGATTCCAGACCATTTGCAGAGTATGTGCTTATTGGTACCCTCCTATCGGTATCGTTGGCATTGCTGGCGGCTTTGTTTGCTCAAACTCTCTAACGTTTTGTTCTCATATCCAAGAGACCCCAGTTTAGTTAAAAAGAATAAAGCATACCCGTTAACCAACACAGCCTATATAGGAGGATAACAATGAAGTCTACGAAGTGGCCTCTACTTATTCTGGTATCGGTAATAGTGTTAGGTATTGTCTCTAACGCCGATGCCTCCGCCTCTGCTCTGCACCGTGCAATTATGTTTCCTACTGATACGGCGGAGGTTAAATCATTGCTGGATAAAGGTGCCGACGTCAACGCCAAGGATGCTAATAGAGCAACACCTTTGCACTATGCAGCGGTGGCTGGCGCTATCAAGATATCAGTTCTACTGTTGGAAAGGGGAGCTGATGTTAATGCAAAGAGCAATAGGGGTAGTACGCCGTTGCATATGGCATTAAGCACGGACCATAGCGACATAGCTAAATTGCTGCTGGATGAAGGGGCTGATGCCGATGTAAAGGATGAGAACGGTTGCACGCCGTTACAGTTGGCGGCTGATAAAGGTGATACGAAGATAGCTGGGCTGCTGTTGGAAAAGGGTGCCGGTATCAATGCAAAAGACAAAAGAGGCTATACGCCGCTACACTATGCGGCAGGAAGCGGCGAGATCAGTACAGTCAAGCTGCTGCTGGATAAAGGTGCCGATGCCAATACCAAGGCAGATACAGATGATACGCCGTTGTATGTGGCGGCATTAATTGGCAGCCCTGAGATAGTCAAACTGCTACTGGATAATGGAGCTGACGTTAACGCAGAGAACAAGAGCGGTATCGCACCGCTTCACATGGCGGCAGGGAAAGGATGGCTTAAGACAGCCAGGGTGCTGATTGATAAGGGAGCATCTGTGAATGTAAAGGATAATAAATATGGTTTTACACCATTGCATGGTGCATCGGCAATGGGCAAGACAGAGACTGCAAGATTATTGCTGGATAGCGGTGCTGATATCAATGCAAAGGATAATGACGGTGACATGCCGTTGGCTTATTCGATATTGTATGGTCATACAGAGACAGCTAAATTGCTACTGGATAGAAATGCCGATATCAGGACAAAAGACAATGATGGCTACACACCGCTGCATATAGCCGCCTGGAAAGGTCGCACCGATATAGCCAAAATACTGCTGGAAAAGAAAGCGGACATCAATGCTAGGACCAACAAAGGCAAGACCCCACTTTATGTTGCTACTGAGAATAAGCGAACAGAGACCGCAGCTTTACTTAAACGACACGGTACCGGAAATTAGGCGTATGCAAATTCTCTGCGGCATTTACTGTGGGCTTTAGATAGTAAACATCCGATAGATACTGAGGTGGAATAAGGGAAGACAGGAGTAACGATAATATGAAGAAGTATAGATTGGTGTTGCCGGTATTGATGGCTGCAGTCGTGTTTGGAACTATCGCCAGTGCCGGCGTCTCCGCTTTGCACGGTGCAACTGAAGACGGTGACATGGCAATAGTGAAGCAGCTACTGAGTAAAGGCATTGACGTTAATGCAAAGGGCAAGTACGGGAGGACACTGCTGTATTGGGCTGCAGGAAACGGCAATGCTGAAGTTACCGGATTTTTACTGAGCAGAGGTGCCGATGTTAATGCAAAGGACGCTATGGGTGATACACCCCTGCATGCAGCGGCATTTAGCGGTTACACCGAGATAGCCGGAATACTACTGGATAAGGGGGCGGATGTTAATGCCAGGAACAAAGACGGCAAAACTCCGTTGCACGGGGCTACGCAGTATGGCCACATCAAAACAGCCTTGTTGGTGCTGAATAGAGGTGCTGATGTCAATGCAAAGGCCGATAACGGAGAGACGCCGTTGCACCTTGCACTAGGGGATGATGCTGAATTTGAGTTGGTCAAGCTTCTCCTGGACAAGGGTGCCGATATGCGTGCAAAGGATAGCGTATACGGCATGACGCCGTTGCAGGTTGCGGCAGATGCCGGCCATACCCAGGTGGTAAAATTAATGCTGGATAGAGGCGCTAATGTCCATATAAAAACCAGTTATGGTGCAACGCTACTCTACTTTGCAGCGGGTAATGGCCATATCGAGACGGTTAAACTGCTGTTGGATATGGATGGCGTCGATGTCAATGCAAAGCTTTTTAATGGTGGCACGTCGCTACTTAAGGCATCCATGGAGGGGTATACCGAGGTGGTAAGGCTTCTGATAGCCAAAGGTGCTGATGTCAAAACAAGGGGAGGTAATGGCTATACTCCGCTGCATTGGGCGGCGGCAAAGGGATATAGCGAAATAGTCAAGTTGCTGTTGGAAAATGGCGCCGATATTAAGGCAAAGACCGATAAAGGTGTAACGCCGCTGCAAATGTCAATTTGGAATAAGAAAACCGAGACGATTGCTTTGTTACGAAAGTATGGTGCTGAAAAAGGAACGAAGATGTGACGAATGGGGGCAGCCTTGAAAATAACACCTTTATGCGCTAGATCTGATATATGGCCGGACCGTTAAGAATAGAATACTCTGGTAGAGTCTGTCATGTAATGAGCAGAGGGAATGCCAAGGGCAGGATATTTCTCGTTGAGTGTTACTGGGAGATATTTCTGAACCTGCTTGAAGAGGTTACCTGGCGCTGTAACTGGCACCTTCACAGCTATTGCCTTATGGATAACCACTACCATCTGTTGGTGGAAACACCGGATGGCAACCTTTCCGAGGGCATGAAACATCTCAATGCCGTTTATACACAGCGCTTTAATAAGCGCCATAGCCTCGTAGGCCATTTATTTCAGGGAAGATACAAATCCATACTGGTGCAGAAGGAAAGCTATCTATTGGCGTTATGTCGTTATATTGTGCTGAACCCTGTCCGTGCAGGCATTTTCAAGACCCCTTGGAAGTGGAGCAGTTATCCGGCATTGGCCGGCAAGGACGAATGCCGTGGAGGGCTGTGCCGGGAATGGGTGCTGTCCCAGTTCGGTGCCGATGAAAAGGAAGCTGAGCGCCGATATGAAGAATATATCCGTGAGGGCATGGCATGTAATGGAACAACAGCATTCCCTGTGAAAGGCGTCGTGCTGGGTGATAATGAATATCGGCAGGAGATAGAGCGGCATCTACAGGACGTGCCGATTGACAGGGATGTGCCAATAGAGCAGAAGACAATGGCGAGGCCTTTACTGAGTGAAATATTCAGCAATACCGAGGATCGTCGGGAGCGCAATAGACTGGTTTACGAGGCATGGCATGATTATCGCTACACCCAGAAAGAGATAGCTATCTTTCTGGCGGTACATTACTCTCTTGTGAGCAGGATAGTGGCTATGGAAAAACAAAGAAGTGTTGTTTTCAATGCCTGACCCCAAGGCCTCGCTTTTGACAAAGTAGCAAAAGCCCTTGATCTGAAAGAAGTGCCCAGCGGTGCAAATGTGAGGCTTCTCTCGCCTTATGATCGGAATGTCTTCTTTGGCTCCCGGCTTATTAAGGGCGCCTGGATAGCCTCGCCAACTCAGCTTTATCTGGATCTGCGTCATACACCCAGTCGTGGCGAAGAAGCGGCGGAGGCTTTGCTAAGGCGGGAAATAAAGCCAAAATGGTAGCAACTCAGACCAATTAAACTGAAAATTTTACTTGACAAAACCGATCGTAAGTTATAAATTTATTATAACTTACGATCATATATGTCAAGTGATGGATTATGAATAAAGCGGAATTCCTGGCGACTCATCCAGTTTTTACATATGAAGAGTTTATTAACTATCTCTCTGCTTCTGTTTTGCCTAATGTGGATACAGCCAAGCAGTTATTGAATTACCATCTTAAAAGTGGGCGTATTCTTCGTATCCGTCGGGGACTTTATGCTGCCGTACTGCCGGGGAGTGTACCGGAGAATGCTCCGGTAGATGCTTTTCTGGTAGCTTCACACGTGACGAAGGATGCCGTTTTGGCTTACCACACAGCTTTGGAATTTCACGGTAAAGCCTATTCCGTGTTTTATGAGTTCACTTCTCTGTCAAAAACTAAAATCAGACCGTTTACTTTCCGCGGTACGCGCTTTCGCGGTGTTCCTTTCCCGGAAGAGCTGATCAAAAAAGGACAGGAGAATTACGACGTTGTTGTAATGGACCGCCAGGGGCTGGATGTAAGAGTTACCGGTCTTGAGCGCACCATGGTAGATGTTATGGATAAACCGGTTTTAGGCGGGGGCTGGGAGGAGATCTGGCGTTCCCTGGAAGCGGTGGATTTTTTTGATCTTGAACGACTTATTGACTACGCTTTGATCCTGAATAAAGCTACCACTATTGCTCGTGTCGGTTTCTATCTGGAACAGCATCGAGAGACGTTGATGGTTACGGACAAACACCTGGCGGAACTACGGAAGCACAAACCAAAGAGTCCGCATTATATGGAGCGCGGCAGAAGGACCGGTAATCTTGTAACCTCCTGGAACCTTATAGTCCCGGAAGTGGTAATGGAGCGATCATGGGAGGAGCCGTTATAATGTTATCAAAAGAGCGTCTGCTGGCTGAAGCTGCCCGCACCGGTTTCCGGCCGGAGATACTGGAAAAAGTTCTTCGTTTGCTGGGATTGCTCGAACAATTATCCTCTCACTCTTATCTGAAAGGGCGCATTGCGCTTAAAGGTGGGACCGCTCTGAATCTATTTTGCCTTGATACGCCCCGTCTCTCTGTAGATATCGATCTTAATTACATCGGTTCGCCATCACGCGGAGTAATGTTGTCTGAACGGCCCCAGGTTGAGCTGGCATTGGAGGCTGTATGCCGCCAGGAGAACCTTGCCATAAAACGCGTACCTTCCGATCATGCCGGCGGTAAATGGAGATTGACGTATGCCAGCGTTCTTGGGCAGGGTGGCAACTTGGCCGTTGATTTAAACTTTATACTCAGAAGCCCACTTTGGCCGGTTACAACTAAATTTTCTTGCGTTCTGGGTAGAGTGAGCAGGATTTCTTTCCCTGTGCTGGATCTACATGAGCTGGTTGCTGGTAAACTGGCAGCTTTACTGACAAGGTCTGTTGCAAGAGATCTCTTTGACGCATACCAATTATTCATGGCCGGAAGTTTTGACTGGGAAAGATTAAGGCTGGGATTTCTCGTCTACGGTGCCATGAATCGCAGAGACTGGCGAACTATAGATCCTGAAAGCCTGGCTTACGATACCGATGATTTGCGGAAATATCTTATCCCTGTTTTGAAAACGGATTATGTGGCAGAGATCGGTGATATCGAAGTTCTGGCAAGGCATATGATCGAGCAATGTCGTAAAGGGCTGCAGCGGCTCTTGCCGTTTTCCGATAAAGAGCGTGAATTTCTGGACCGTTTGCTGGATTATGGAGAGATTTGCCCCCGATTGATAACGCTGGAGGATGATATGATCGCGCTTATTGCTAATCATCCCGGCATTTTATGGAAAGCTCTGAATGTTAAGAAGCACAAAGATACACTGTTGGAATTAATAGAATAGATATCACAACTAAAATGAACGAATGGGGTGCTTTCAAGGTCTGCTCCAATGCATTTCTTCTATATCGGTTCCCTTACCATCAGCAACTCCGAATCTATGACTTCCGCTATGGAAGTCGCAATTATATCGGGCTGGTAGGCATAGTCGCTCAGGTCGGACATTTGCGTTCCTCCGGAGAGGACCAGCACGGTTTTGTATCCCATCTGCACCCCGCCACGGATGTCTGTTGCCATAGTGTCGCCGATAACAACGGTCTGCTCTGTTCTCAGGCCCAGCTCCTTGCGGGCGTCACGCAGCATGAACGGGCTTGGCTTGCCGGGGCTGAAAGCTGTTCTGCCTGTGGCTTTTTCGATGATAGAGACTATTGCTCCACAACCCGGTCGTGTGCCGGAAGGGGTAGGACAACAGGGATCAGGATTGGTGGCTATCAGCTTGGCGCCGTCCAGCACCATTTGAACCGCCTTCTCGATCTGTTCGCAGTTGTAGGTGCGTCCCTCGCCCACTACCACATAGTCAGGGTTGTGATCTACTACGGCGTAGCCGTGACAGTGCAACGCGTAAAGCAAACCGCCTTCGCCTATGACAAAGGCGGTGCCGTTCGGTTTTTGAGCTGCCAGAAAGCGTGCCGTGGACATGGCGCAGGTATAAATATGGGAATCATTTACCGTTATGCCCATGCGGGAGAGTTTGGTCCAGACATCGCGCCGGGTGCGCTGACTGTTGTTCGTCAGGAACAGGAAAGGGATGTCTCGCCTGACCAGTTCGTCGATGAAGCCGTCTGCACCCGGAATAAGGGTATTGCCTTTGTAGATCACACCGTCCATGTCTATAAGAAATCCGTAAGTCATACGAGCCCTCCTGAACAATTATCACACGCATTATAGCGCTTGATTGTTAATGTATCGTTTCCTCGATGTTAAGGACTGTGATGCTTTTTCTGCTGGTGGAAACGCCGGATGGCGATTTTTTCGAGGGCATGGCATGTAAAAGCCTTGCTTGGCAATACTTTGTCAGCATTTATGCTATACACCAGGACTTGCATTCTTCTGCCAGATATGCTATAAGTAACATATAGTATTATATAGCACTATTTAGTAGAGGTAATTACGGCCTGTGCGATTCGATGTAAATAAAAACGCTTCCATGCCCATATACTTGCAGATCAGCAGTTACTTCCAGGAGGAGATAGCTGCCGGTCGTTTGCAGACAGGAGATCGGGTGCCGTCGCAGAAGGATTTGTGCCAAAAGTTCGGTATCAGCTCCATGACGGTTTCTCAGGCTTTCAAGGAACTCAGAAAGCTGGGGCTTATTGAGCAGGCGCCGGGTAAAGGCACCTTTATCAGCGGTGACAGCAGTGTTAAGAATGCTTTGCCGGTCCATACCACTGCCATCAAACCGATCACTAAAACTATAGGGCTCCTGATACTGAGCGTAACATATTTCTTCCCGGAGATAATAAGAGGCGTTGAGGACGAAGCCAGTCGCAACGGTTACTCCATGATACTGTGCAATACCGATGACGATGGTGTAAAGGAACGCAGGTACATCCATGAACTGGTGGAGAAGGTGGATGGATTTATTATAGCACCGGCTGCCAAAAAACGTTTCAGCGATATATCCAACTATCTGTTTCTCAAAGCCAGAGAAGTTCCTGTAGTGTTTATCGACAGAAATATCGAGGAACTGGGTTTCGATTACGTCATACCCGATAACAGCGGCGGCGTTTACAAGGCCGTCTCTCATTTAATCGGCCAGGGGCACAGGAGAATAGCCTACATAGGTAACTCCGACGGTAACAGCTATCTCGATGCCAAGAGACTGGACGGCTACAAGCAGGCTTTGATGGCGCACGGCATTGACTTTGATCCCGGCCTGACAACGGAGATACATTTTGACGATAGCTGGTCTCCCACGGCTGATTGCGAAACCGTTGAGAGGCTTATGAAATCGGAAGACAGGCCAACGGCTATCTTTGTGCTTAACGATATAGGCGCCAAAAGGGTTTACAATGCCTTGAAAACGTTAGGTTTTAAAGTCCCCTGGGGCATATCCATGATAGGCTACGACGATACCTGGATTGCCAGGGAACTGGAAGTTCCGCTGACTTCAGTGGCGCCTCCCAAATATGAGATAGGAGAGCGGGCCGGCAGGATCCTGTTTAGCAGATTGGGCGGGCAGACCGGTGAGAAAAGCGGTGTGATCATAGAGCCCAGCCTGATAGTGAGGGAGAGTACGGCGCCGGTAAAGGTGGCGGCAGGAGTGTGAACACACTCAAGTGATTAATCTACTACGAGGAGGATGGGAAAATGGAAAAGAGAGGATTTACTCTTATTGAACTCCTGGTCGTTATTGCGATTATCGCGATACTCGCATCCATACTCTTCCCGGTATTTGGCCGGGCAAGAGAGAGTGCCAGGAAGGCTACCTGCCAGAGTAACCTGAAGCAATTGGGGCTCTCCGTTAATATGTATGTCCAGGATTGGGAAGAATGCTTCCCTCACGGTGATCCTGCCAATAATGGAAGTGATGGTTCGTATGCCATACAGTCGCTGGCGCCGTATATACCGGCCAAGAGGGCTGACGGCACCTACAACGTCTCTACCGGAACGGGAGGTTACCCCAACAGCCAGAAGGCGTCTACTCAGCTACTGGTCTGTCCTTCCAGCACCGGCCCAAATTGCGAATACTGGTTCGGTAGCTATGCCTGGAATATGTATCTGGTCAACAAGCCTGCTTCTACCAATTACGGCACGGTTACTTGCCTGGGTGATGTAACGGCGCCTTCCGCTACTGTTCTGATGGTGGATGCCAATTTCCACAAGCTGGATTATGCTAATTTTTACAACAATCCGGCAGCATATATTCAGTACAGGCATAACAATACTTTGAACGTGCTCTTTGTGGATGGACACGTAAAATCGGTTTCTCAAAAGCCTCTGGCGGATGGCGTTAACATCAGAAGGTTCTAGCAAGGTGTAAAATGCTTTACAGGGAGAAGATGAATATGACATCTCGTAAGTGTAATCTCCCGGCTCTGCTGAGTATAGTCACCCTTTTGGCATGTTTCGGCTGTGCCGGAAACAAGGCCACCGAAAACGAAATCGTTTTCGGTGTCAGAGGGGTGACAACCGATATCGAAATTGCCGGGACAATGGTAGAGAGATTCGAAGAGATGCATCCTGACGTGAAGGTCAGGACTATATCAGCTCCCTGGGTGCAGTATACGCAAAAGGTGCTGACCATGATGGCTGCCGGGCGCAGCCCGGATATTCTGGTGCTCAGCCCATCCGAGTACGCGGACTTTGTAGACCGGGGTGTATTACAAAGCCTTGACCCGTTTATAGAGAAGGATGAAAAATTACGGCGTCAGCTCAAGGGTATGTACCCGGAGTTGCTGGAGGCCGCCCGCTATCACGGCAAGCTTTACGGCATTCCTGTATGGCAGGGAAGCACGGTCCTCTATTATAATAAGTCCCTGTTCGATAAGGCGGGTGTGCCTTATCCGGATGAGAGTTGGGACCGTGCCGCTATGCTCAGTGCCTTGAAGCGTATAACCGGAAAGAATAAAGGCGCTCAAGGCATTAATGTGGAAAGGGGCATCGGCTGGTTCAGCCTGGCTATGGCCTGGAGTGGAGTGCCTTTCCTCAACCAAGAGATGACTGCCTGCAATTTGAACCGGCCTGAGGCTGTCAGGGCAATCGAATGGTATTACGATCTGGCCGACAAGCAAGGCGTGGCTCCTAAAATCAACGAGAACAAAGGTGCTGCCAGCGCGGAACTCTTTCAGATGGGCCGGATGGCCTGCCTGATGTCGGGTTCATATCAGGTAAGAGTGCTGGATAAATGCAGAAATCTTGACTGGGGAGTCACGCTTCTGCCCCGGGGAAACGATGGCCGTAATCTGCGCTGGAGCGGTCCGGTCCTGTTCTGTCTGGCTTCAGGCTGCCGCAATCCTCAGGCCGCTCTGGAGTTTATCAGGTTTGCCGGCAGCGGAGAGGTCCAGGAACTGAGGTTCAGGGAGAATGGGGATTTACCGGTATACAAAGATATAGCGGGTAGAGTGCTCCGGGATAAGACATACGGCCCGGTTTTTATGAAAAGCATTGATGGGGCCATCATTACCAGCCCGATGCCGGCCTACTCGGAAATAGCTTCCGTGGCTCAGCGCCGTCTGGAGGAAGCCATATACAAGCTGCCCGGATGCAGCTTTACGTCCAGTTGCGGAGTAGCCGCCAGGGAGATAGATGCTTTGCTGGCTGAAGCAGGATCACAGAAACTACGATAGGGAGGACAAGTGCTATGCATAAACCGTATACTGTTGCGGGTGTTCTGGGCTGTCTGGTAATCGTCCTTATGCTGGCGGTGACAATTCTGCCCATATACGGCACGGCAGACGAGGATGCAGCCCGTCGGGCGTGTATGAACAACCTTAAGGAATTGGGACGGGCGGCGGCAATATATATGCACGATTATGACGGTTTTTTCCCCAGCGGAGACCCTAACGGCAAGTATAACGACGGCAGCTACGCCTTGCAGAAACTGGCCTCGTATATAGACGATGCCAGAGACGCAGACGGCAAGATTGCTATATTAGACAAAAAGCTGAACGCAACAACCAAGCTGCTGGTCTGTCCCGCTTCGGACAGCGGGAAGTTCTACGGCAGCTATGGCTGGAATGCCTATACGGTCAATAGCCCCTGCACCGACAATTACGGTTACCATAAGAATCTGAAGAGCGTTAAGGATGCTGCCACGCTACTCCTGATGGCTGACTCCGACTGGCACACGCTCGCTTATACGGACAGGGCCGACCGGGACGGCAGCGGCTGGCCCAAGCATGTCCGTTACAGGCATAATGGTACGGCCAACATTCTTTTCGTCGATGGTCACGTAGCAGCCACCAGTATCAGCCTGGTAAAACAGAAAGATATAATGTTCGTGCAAAACTAATAACAAGCAACTTGACCGAAGCTTTATTGATTAGCTTGAATGACAAAAGCAGCGGCACGGGGGAGGAAGACTGTGAAAATCGGCTCTTACCAGGCATATATGCAACGCTCGTTGGAACGATTGCAAACAGAGGTCGGCATTGCCGAGGCAATGCTGGTGCTTTACCCTCGGGTAAGGGCAGAGTCCGAAGTAATGGCTGTCAAAAGGTTGATGGAAGAGCGCACCAGCGGCCTTAATCCGGATAATGTTACCGGCTTTGTCAGGGAGTGCGAGCTGTTGATGCAGGAGACAGCAAACTTTCTTAAGAGCTTTACGGTCCACATGGTAGCCCATGCTCATATAGATATGAACTGGATGTGGGGCTACGACGAGACGGTGGCCGTTACCCTGGATACCTTCAAGACTATGCTGAAGCTGATGGAGCGCTATCCCGATTTTACCTTCTCGCAGAGCCAGGCCTCCGTTTACAGGATAGTGGAGAAGTACAACCCCGCTATGCTGGAGGAGATCAGGCAGCAGGTGGCCGAAGGGCGCTGGGAAGTCTCCTCCTGCACCTGGGTGGAAGGGGACAAGAACCTGGCCTCCGGCGAGAGCCAGGTGCGCCAGGTGCTCTATGCCAAACGCTTCTTCCGTGACATCTTCGGTCTGGGCTATGACGATATAAAGCTGGACTTTGAACCGGACACCTTCGGACATAATCTCAATATCCCGGCCATCCTTTCCAGGGCAGGCGTGAGGTACTACTATCATTGTCGGGCCCTGGACGGCCCCAAGCTCTCCCACTGGCAGGCTCCGGACGGCAGCAGCTTGCTTTGCTATTTGGAAAAAGGCGGCGATTGGTATAACTACGATGTAACTCCGTGCAGGATGGCTCAATCAACTCTGGCCGAAATCGAGGAGACAGGCAGCCATGATGTGTTACGTGTCTATGGCGTAGGCGATCACGGTGGCGGGCCTACCGTCAGGGATATAGAGAGCATCATCGATATGGCGGCCTGGCCCGTATTCCCCACGGTTAAATTCTCTACATACGGGGAGTATTTCAGCAAAATTGAGAATACGGACCTTAAATTGCCGGTGCTGCAGGGAGAACGCAACTTTATCTTTACCGGTTGCTACACCTCTCAATCCGAAACCAAAGCAGCCAACCGGCATGGTGAAAAGGCATTGTCTACAGCAGAAGCTTTTTCCGCCCTGGCCGGCACTCTGGCCAAAGATTTTGTCTGTACTCAAGTGAATTTGCGTGAAGCCTGGGAAAAACTGCTTTTTAACCAGTTTCATGATATCCTGCCCGGCTCCGGCAAACGCCAGACAAGACATTACGCTATGGGACAGCATCAGGAAGTCAAAGCTACTGCCGGCACAGCCACAAAGTTAGCTTTGGCAGCTCTTAACGGCGTTATTGACACAGAAGTCGTTGTCAGGGCAGCGGATATCAGGAAAGAAACTACTGACGACGACAGGGCTTTTGGTGCCGGAGCAGGCTTCTGGCATGATCTCAAAGGATTGTCTCTTTCCTCTGTTGATGACAGTGCCGCCCGTATTTTCACCGTTTTTAATCCCTCTGCCTTCTCACGCACCGAGGTAGTGGAAGCTGTTTTATGGGATATGGCGGATAGGGAAGGCCAGCTTGTCGTCAAGGACTGTTATGGCCGGGAAGTACCTTCTCAGTTCATGGAAGAACCACGTCGTTACTGGGGTCATACCTTCAGGCGGATATTCTTCGAAGCTCTTGACATACCTGCGCTGGGGTACAAAACCTTTATCGCCTATATCGACACTACCCGGCAGAAGACAGCTCCGAGACAATGGTCAGCCCGTCTTGAGGCATCTTCGCGGGCAGTCCTTGAAAACGACAGGTTGAGAGTAGAACTGGATACGGTAAACGGAGCCGTAAAAAGCCTGGTGATGAAAGACACGAGTATTGAGTTGGTTTCGGAGCAGAAACCCTTGGCTCTTTTCAGGATCATAGACGAAGGTCCGTCCCTGTTCGGAGAAAACGGTACGGTTAACGAAGGAATGACAGCCTGGCTGGTAGGGGCCTACTCCAATATCGAACCTGTAACAGGAGTGCGGTTTGTCGATGAAGTACAGCCGGAATTCCATGAAGGCATTGAGAAAAGTTCCTTCAAAGCAGTCAATGGTCCGCTCAGGAGCGGTTTTATCTGGTCCGTCCGCCTGCGAAGCTCGGAGTTGACTACGGCAATCTACCTGGATAAATGTTCGGATGTCATTCATATCGACTGTAAGTGTGATTGGCTGGAGACGGGCCGCAAGGGAGACCACGTGCCGCAGTTGAACATTATCTTCCCATTGCTGTTACAGAATTCGGTGCGCCATTTTGAAGTGCCGTTCGGTGCTATACGGCGTGATGTAGAGGATATGGATATACCGGTTCTACGTTGGGCCGATATTACCGGCAGCGTTACAGGCATCAGTAAACAGGCCGGCCTGACGGTAATGACCGATTCAAAATACGGTTACCGTACCGGTGATGACTTTATAGCCGTATCGCTGATCAGGAGCAGTTGTGATCCGGACCTGTATCCTGAATTAGGGGAGCACCGCTTTTCGCTGGCAATGCACCCGCATTACGGTGCCTGCGATAGAGCCGCGGCTTATCGTCATGCCATATCCTTCGACCAGCCGCTGATAGTGTCTCAGGCAGTCCTGTCAAAAGGCACTATGCCTGCTGAATGCTCGTTTATCGAAGTTACGAACGACAACCTTGTTCTGTCTGCACTGAAGCAGCCGGAGGACGGCAGCGGGATAATTATCAGGCTTTATGAAGTTACCGGAATGGATACCGAGGCAGAGATACATCTGTGTCCTGAATTACTGGGTGAAAAAGTGCTGGTGACGGAAACGGATCTGCTTGAGCGTAAAACAGGCGTGCCGGAGGTGTTTCCGAATGATGCTGTTAAATGCGCTATACCGGCTCACGGCCTGGTGACTTTATGGCTGGAGACTGCTTAAGCGGTGCCGAACATATAACAGGTGAGTGAAAGGAAAGATGCTCTCTATGCAGGCAATGAGCAACAAAGCCCGTCTGGAGGCTGTTTTGGCTGGAAAACAGCCGGATGTGCCCCCGCATTTTGAAATGCTCTTTCAGCTTGAGGAAGAGGCCTTCGGGCTGAAATCGCTCAGCGGGGAGGAACTACAGCGTGCCGGCGAAGCTGAACGTGAAAAAGATCTGGATACTCAGGTGGAGATACGCAGCCGTTTAATAGAGGAATACGGCTGGGCCGCTGTCCAGGGTCCCACCAGGCTTCTCAAGAGGGAACTCGGTCATAAGGCACTTGTATTTGACTTCAACGGGCGGGGAACCTTCTGGATGCCGCCCGGGGATCAAATAATGGATTTTGTGATTTGTATGTTTGAGCGCCCGGAGGAAATGCATGAATCGGCACGAAAAAAATGTGCAGCTTCCATCCTGCTGGCTAAGCAACAGCAAGATGAAGGCGTCGATTTTATTATTATAAATTCAGACTATGCTTTCAACAGCGGGCCTTTCATTTCACCAGGGCATTTCAAGGAGTTTGTGGCGCCATATCTTGCAGAGATC
>JAQVUQ010000300.1 GCA_028699365.1 bacterium
ATAATGGTACAATGATGACCACATTACCATCTGAATCATTATCAACAGAATCATTATCGACAGAACCATTATTATCGACATCATCAAGTGATACTAAACAAACCTGCGATGAAACAACTGTGCAGGTTGAATCTGAAACACAAATACCAACAGAACTAAGCAATTTTCAGGAACTGATATCTCCTGCTTTCAGGATTTCCAAAGTTTCAACAAAAATACTGAAAGCAAAGGATGGTGTTATTTACACAGTACCGGATTTCTTACTTTCTTCCGCCATAAAACAGCGCCCTTTCTGCCTGCCTGCGTATTCCTGTAACCACTTTAACCCTAATTTATGTTAAAACAAAGCTGTCTATGGGCATCCTACTCTATTGTTTATGGGCTTGGAATGGATAATTTTATGATTCGATGGATTATTTTGATATCGGCTTCAGAGAGCTCCTGTAGTGAAGAGGAGAAACCCCTTCAACCCTTTTGAAAATGCGGCTGAAATAGTAGATATCGTCAAAGCCTACCTTCTCTGCCACCTCTTTTATATGGCATTTCGGATCGCAAAGCAGCTCTTTTGCTTTCTCGATTCGGACACTGTTTATGTAACTTACCGTGCTGACACCGGTTATTTTTTTAAAGATAGAGGACAGGTATGACGGGCTTAGAGAAACGAAAGCAGCCAGATCATCAAGAGAGATATGCTCAGCGTATCTCTCCTCCACATACTTCATTACATCTCTGACCACCATCTTAGACCACCGGTCCTTCTCTTCAGTCAGAGATTTTACGTTACGCAACAGCGTTATAAAAAACTGAGCCATCAGCTTGCATACGGCCTGTTTGTATAGGTAGCCCTTGTCCTGTAATTCCTCTGTTACTCTCTCCAGCAAATACTTCGCCTCATTGCTTCCCGGCAGATCAAGCCCGAAGAGAACAACCGGGCCCTTATCCGGCGAGAATTCCGACATATGGATTCGGCAGTAAAGTACATCTATAGATACCCACAACATGAGGAAAGGCGCACTTTTGACGGGAGTTACTTCATGAAGCTGGTGAGGCTGTAGAATGATCATGCTCTTCTCCGCAGCATAAATCCTTTTATCCTCTATATTGATGTAACACTTTCCTTCCGGCACGTAATAAAAGCAGAAGTGACTGTGATAATGAGGGGTATATCGTATCCTTTCCTTATGGTCCATATACATGTTCTCTTCCCCATGGACCACACGACTCTGCCTGCTCAATGCTGTAAGAGGGTATGCAGAAGTTTCTTCAATAGCATGAAGCATTTCTTTGAGGATGTTTATAAAAAAACGTTTTTTCGACTCAAAGCTCTTCATATGCTTGATTATAACAGATAATTGTAAGCTATTGGTTAAACTCGGGCCTGACGCAATTGCATCAGGCCCGGGTTGATTTCTCGATGCTTTGAGGAACGAAACACGACTTACCTTTTTACGCGTGCGTTTCCCTTCCAGATGCTCCAGACCTGCTCTTCATCCGCAGGCTGGCCGTAGTCGGTCAGCAGCGTGGTGGCCAGAGCACCGGTGGCCCAGCCGAACTGTGCCCACTTCTCCGGCTCCCAGTTTTTCAGGATAGCATAGAGCATGCCGCCCACAAACCCGTCGCCGCCGCCGATGCGGTCCATAACGGTTATCTCGCGGGGCTCGATAACATGCCAATCGTCGCCTTCGGCCATGATGGCACCCCACAGATGGCTGTTGGCGCTGACGACCTGACGCAGGGTAGTGGCAAAGACCGTGGCGTTGGGGAAGGCTTTCTTGACGCGGTCTATCATGCCCTTGAAGCTCTCGATCTTGGCAGCGATATCCTTACCGCCTGCCTCAGGGCCTTCAACACCCAGGCAAAGCTGGAAATCCTCTTCATTGCCTACCAGAATATCGGAAGCTTCCGCAATCTCCTTGAATATGCTGTGGAGTTCATCCTCGCGATTGACCCAGAACGAGGCCCGGTAATTGAGATCAAAAGATATGCGTGTGCCGTATTTCTTGGCCGCTCTGGCCAGTTCCAGACAGAAGATGCCGGTCTCGGGAGACAAGGCTGCGATAAGCCCCGAGAGATGAACGATTTGAACGCCCTCCTGGCCGAAAAGACGGTCAAGATCAAAATCCTTAATGTTGAGCGTCCGGCCTACCTCGCCTGCGCGGTCGTTATGGACGCGAGGCCCCCGGCTGCCGTAGCCGCTGTCGGCAAGATTGAACTGATGGCGATAACCCCATGGGCCGCCCTGCTCCACTTCGGGACCTTCATAGTCCATATGGCGGCCGGCAAGATCGTCTTTGATGAACCTTGCTATCGGGCTGTCTTTGACAAAGGTGGTCAACACCTTTACCGGCAGGCCCAGATAAGAAGATACGCTGGCCACATTGGTTTCGGCGCTGGTGGCCTGCATGACAAGGTTCCGGCTGCAGTGCATCGGCTGGCCGTTAGCCGGCGTCAGGCGGACACCCATACTGGTGGGGACGACAAGGCTGTACCGGCAATCTTTTTTTAGTTCAATACTCATGACAAATGTTCCTCTCAATCTTTGGAAATAAACGAAGAGTACCACAGTAAATATTACCGGGCGAGAAGCCTGTTGTCAACCCGAACCACGACGTCTCAGGCCTCTGGACGAGAGAGAAAAACCCTGGCGGGGGCACCGTCTCCGTCCTTGAGAAGGAGCGGTGCGCATATCAACAGATACTCCCCCTCCGGGACGTCGGCAAGAGCCAGGCCTTCTATGATAACGATTCCGGCCTCCAGCAGCAATAGGTGAACCTGATCTGAAGAATCATACGGCTCCACGGATAAGCCGTCGACACCTATCAGTTCCAATCCTGATTCTATCAGGTACTCGGCCGCGCAGCCGCTCAATCCGACGAAGTCGTAATCAAAAGTCTTTGCCTGCCTGCGCCACATTTCCGAGTTGGCGGTCCGCAAGATAAGACGTTTGATCCCTTTGAGTGAAAAACGACGCAAAATATCCGCCGTCACCAGCGGCACGCCGGACAGATCGAGCAACCGGCACGGGCCGATCAGCCTCTCTGAGTCCAGACGATCCACCGTCGCGGCCCCTTCAATATAATGACAGGGGGCATCCACATGGGTACCCGTATGGCTTCCCATGCACCAGCGGGAGATCACTTCCCGGCCATCGAGGCGCTGGTATTCCACAGCCGGATCACCGGGCCAGATTATCATACCGGGACTTATCGGCAGCGTAACGTCGTATATCATGCCTGTATATTATCACGCTTCTTTGTCCCTGCCTATAATACTTCCGGCCGGAGGCTCCCGCATCTCCATTAGCAGTTCATCCACGGATACAGGCCTACCGTCTCCGGTGATAGAGATATTGGCCGCCGCCCCGATGAGCAGGGACATAGCTCCGGCCCGGGAATCGGCCATCTGCCCCAGTTTATCGGGCACGTCGCCACAGAAGAGCATGCGCCGCAGCCGGTTGTCTCCTCCCATGTGGCTGCCTGAAGCCTGCGCCACGGTATATACTTGCTGCGTGCCGTTATGCAGCCTGACGATAACAGGGCCGGTAGCCGATTCTACCTCCAGGCTGCCTTCGGTGCCTTTTAGGGAGACCTTCATGACGGTCTCCGGATTATACGCCGTCAGGCTGTACCCCAGGATGGCACCCCGGCCATAGCGAACACATACCTGCATGGTATCCTCGATATCCGTGCCCTCGGAGAAGGGACAGACATCGCGCATGTAGCCGTCGGACGCTTCACTCTCCAGGTATAACTGCCGTCGCAGGGGATCGGCGGCAAGGTCGTAATAAAATGAGCAATCGGATTTATACACACAATCCAGGCATCTTCGACCGCGTTTCTCTCTGAGCGGGCCGAAAAACTGGCGGCTGCCGGCCGCGCTGACCTCTGCCGGCTCATCGTCCAGCCACCAGTTGATAATATCGAAATGGTGCGTGGCCTTGTGGACCAGCAGCCCACCGCTCTTCTCTTTGCACCTGTGCCAGCGGCGGAAATACTCTCCGCCGTGGACGGCGCTCAGCCGGTAATCGCAGTTCACCGACAGAATACGGCCGATAGCTCGCGAAAGGAGTATCTCCTTGACGGTAGACAGGC
>JAQVUQ010000301.1 GCA_028699365.1 bacterium
CACCTCCTGGCGTTCCATGGAGAAGGCTTTGACTACCTGAACCCCTGAGATCTTCTCCTGGACATCGCCCATGATCTCGTCCATCTTCTCCCGGTTGCGCAGGTTGCAGCCCTTGATGCGCTTTATAAAAATTTTGAAATTCAGAACATAGAGCGGCAGCACGGCCAGTGTTACCAGGGCCAGCCGCCAATCGTTGAAGAAGAGCAGCACGCTTACCACGGTGATGGTGATGATGCCGGTTACGGCCTGTACCGCCGGACCGGATATCAGCATCTGAATGACATCGACATCGTCTATGGTCTTGGAGATAATGGCTCCTGTCTGGGTGCGGTCGTAAAATCCCAGCGACAGTCTTTGCAGGTGACGGAAGAGCTTGTATCTCAAATCCAGGACTATACGCTGACCCAGATAAGCTATATTGAGGTGAAAGAGCAGACAAAGGATGTTATGAGCTACGTAAACAGCCACCATGCCTATCAGGACATTGATCAGAAGCTGGGGCTGCTGCTGGCCGATAACTTTGTCCACCAGATACTTGATGAAGAACGGTATAGGCAGGGTTGTCAAAGGCATCCCGGTACTGAAGAGCATGGCCAGGAAAGCCTGTTTGCGGTAAGGCCTGAGTATCGATAAAAACCGGGTGAGCGTTTTCACGCCAGCCACCACCATTTACACCGGACACAGGGCCTGCAAACACTTCCCCGGTGTACGGAAGCTGCTAAAAAATAAAGTTTAGACCGCCGCTGCCCGGCTGCCTAAACTCCCGTCATATAAGCCCTGATTTAATTTTACACGCCAATTATATGCCCGATCACTATCAGTGTCAAACGCAAAACGGGCTTTAAAAGGGTAATTATCTGCTAAATTGCCTCGGTTATGACAGCGCGCCGGCGAGCAAGATATTACCTCTACCGCAATCGGGATTATCTTGCTGATTGGGGAAGCTTTGAAACCAGGGGGAATCAGGTTGTTAGCTGTGTCTTGTGTGTCTTGGGGTCAGACCTCGAATTTGTCAATTGCAAGCGCTTGGTGTATATTTAGGATATGGCAAGACCGATAAGAATAGAATATCCGGGAGCGGTATATCATATCACAGCCAGGGGCAATGCCGGTTGGCCTATCTATCAGGATGAGAAAGACCGGGAGCTGTTCCTTGAGCTTCTTGGAGATATAACCGAACAGTTTGAGTGGCAGCTTTACGCATACTGCCTGATGGGTAATCATTATCATCTGCTTCTGGAGACACCGGGCGGAGAATTATCCAGAGGGATGCAGAAGCTCAATTCAGTCTATACTCAGAAGTTCAACCGTAAGCATAATAGAACAGGGCATATATTCCAGGGCAGGTTCAAATCACTTCTGGTGGAGAAGGAGAACTATCTTCTGGAGCTTTGCCGATATATCTCTCTGAATCCGGTTAGAGCCGGTATGGTAAAAGATCCATCAGACTGGCACTGGAGCAGTTACAGGGCAACTATCGGGGAAGATGAAAGCCCTAAGTGGCTGGAAACGGAATGGATACTCAATCAGTTTGGATCGGAGGCCGCTTCAGCCCGCAGGCGTTATGCAGACTTTATAGCCGAAGGCATGAGAAGCCAGGGTCATCTTTTACTTGGAGAAGAGAGAGTGGCGCTTGGCAGCGAGAGCTTTAAATCCACATTGGAAGAAGCTATCAAAGAAAAGAGACAGCTTGCAGAGGTACCCCGGTATCAGAGAATGCTGGGCAGACCAGCCTTGGAGGAGATATTCAAAGACATAAGCCATAAGCAGGAGAGAGACGGAGCAATATATAAAGCCGCCAGAGAGCACGGTTATCGTCAGAGAGAGATAGGCGATTATCTGGGATTACATCATTCGACCATCAGCAAGATCGTCTTGAGTCGGCAGAATTGATCAATTCGAGGTCTGCCCCCCTCCCCCCTCTACGACCATCGCTGGCACGCCGACCGCTGGCACGCCGACAAACGATTAAGCCCGCTGGCCCATCTTTATTATGATGAGGAAGCTTATCGGCGCTCTTATGCCAATGCTCTTGATTATCATAACCGTTGGTTGCGAAGCCGGTATATCGATCTCTTCACCCGTTACGGCTTCTCTGTCAGGTGCCGCGATATCGTCGAATATACTCCAGATTTGCCGGAGATATCCATCCGGGATCTGGCTGCACCGTTCCGGCGAACCCCCGGAGATGATCTGTGCCATCTGGTAACGCATTTTATCGCGGTACGGCAGTAAGACGGTCTATTCGGGCGACTAAGGGACGTACTTGACAAACTTGACTAACTACCATATCAAGGGGCAGTTAATCAAGTTAGTCAAGTACGTCCCCTAATTCCTGTTTATGTCCTGCTGTTATTACCACAAGGGTAAAAGCGTCTTGACTATTTATGATATGTATTATATATTATACCCGCATAGTAAATATGATGTTGCAATTGGAGCAACGGTTGAAAGTATACTTTCCTAATAAAAAACTTCAAAAGCTGTATGAGACAGGTTCAAGCAGTAAATACAGACTTGATGAAGCTGTTATCGATAGCTTTTTTGAAGTTATTGCGATTTTAGAAGCCGCAAAAGACATATATGATTTATGGAAACAACCCTCGTTGAATTTTGAGCGACTTCAGGGACATGACAACCGGTATTCAGGGCGCCTGACTCACAAATGGCGTCTGGAAATGTCTATAGAGTGGACTAACGAAACTATGACTGTAGGCATTATCGGTATTGAGGAGATCAGCAGTCATTACGGAGGATGATATGGCTAAGAAGATAAAACCCTTTATTAATATCGGCCCCGGGCGGATTATTAAGAGAAATCTGGAGGCTCTTAACTGGTCGCAGGAGGATCTCTCCGAAATTATCGGTATGTCTCCTAAATCCATCAGTCTATTAATTAATAACAAGCAATCGATAACCGTTGAAACTGCTTTTCTTCTTGCAATAGCTTTCAAAACAAGCCCGGAATTCTGGCTGAATCTTGATCAGAACTATAGATTGAGGCTGAAAGAGGAGGGGCGGAAAGAGCGAGAAACGGCCACAAAGGCTGAAATTCGAAAGTATATGCCGCTCCTTGAGATGAAAAGGAAGGGATGGATACACTTCGATAAAACCGCTGAATCCCAAGTAAAAGCCTTTTGCGATTTCTGGAAGCAAGAGACGCTCGGTTTCTCGATGTATAGTGCGGATAATCTGCCTTACTGCACCAGGCAGGGAAAGCGTGGTGAGCAGTATACAAAGTATTACACATTGACATGGTTGCAGAAGGCCAGGCAGACGGCAAAAGAAATGAAATCGTATGCTTATTCTAAAAAGGCACTGCAAGAATTGTCAGACAAAATACCTGCAGCCGGTCTTCAGGAAAACGGAGTAGAGCAATTCATAAAAGCCTTAGAGCAAGCGGGTGTTAAGTTCTTTGTTCTGAGCCATCTAAGCAAGACCTATCTTGACGGGGCAAGCTTTTATGACGGCAAAAACCCGGTTGCCGTTTATACCGGCCGTTATAACCGACTGGATAATTTCTGGTTCACAATGGCGCATGAGATAGCTCATATTCTTCTGCATCTGGATGATAAAGCCGAGTGCTTTATCGACAACCTTGATGAAAAGAATGCCGGCAACCCAAAAGAAGCGGAAGCGGATAAACGGGCTTATGAAATACTTCATGTGGATGCGTTATTGAAATCAGCCGAGCCTTATAAAGGGTATTTTACAGAGACAAGGCTGTTGAAGATATCCGATACCATGGGAATTCAGCCATCGGTCGCATTAGGAATTCTACAACATTACGGGGTTTTGGACTACAGAACCCTGAACCGTTACAAATCGCCGGTTTTAGATAAAATTCCGAAAGAATTCGTTGTGGGATGACGGAAGAATTGATTAATTCGAGGTCTGACCCCCAACCAGACCCCCAACCACAAGGCGTTGATCTTTGCATATTGCCGGTATATACCTGACTTTGGCAGCAAAGCGGAGGCAAGCAAGGCCGTATCCCGCTTGAGAAGCGGGATAGCGGCCTTAGTGGAATGTCAGAAAGTTGTAGGGTAAAAACTTACTTCTTCACCTCGCCAAGAAAAT
>JAQVUQ010000302.1 GCA_028699365.1 bacterium
TACGGCTGCCGGGAAGGCCATAGTGGCCATCATAAAGAGCAGGATTTTGAAGGTGGACGGCAGATCGTAACGGCTCAGGGCATAGGCGGAGACAGGGTTCACGGTCAGAGAGATGGCTATGCTGAACAGGCAGAAGACCAGTGTGTTGAACACTCCTCTGCCGTGCAACAGAATATAGTTCAGCACCATCTTGTAGTTGCGGGTGATGAACTCCGTCTTGATATCTCTCTTATACCGCATCATGGTAATATAATCATATTCCCGGGCCGGCATGCCTATGCGGGCAAAAGAGCGATAACCGGTATGCAGCTCTCTGTTCAGGACGGCTATACTGCCGTATTTACCGGCCAGATAATGTCTGAACAGGATATCCGGCCCGGTGATCTGCAACCCTTCCGGTGCCGCCGTCATGACGAACTGATCGTAATCCACCATAGGTGTGCCGGCCGTATACCGATCGGCAGTCAACGGCACCTGATCGAAACCGGCGTAACTCTTCCGGTAACTGTGGTTCAAACGGACAATGTCGTCATCGTATTTATCTTTCAGCATGCTATGGTAGGCTGTTATGGATTGCGGCGCCACCTCTATGAAGGCGCGGTTGAGATTGTTCCTGACAAAGTCCAGCCAGTCCTCTCTCTCCATCCCGGGCTTTTGCGGAACGGTTTCAGACAGCATTATATCGCTGTAGCTACCGTAATTTGTCCCGTGAGCTATGTTGTAATCCTCTACCAGAGAGCCGTATTTCAAGGCCAGGTAGCCGTAACGGTACATGTTCTCCACTGACAGGTATATGCGGTGACGCTTATCCTGTTTGCCCTTAAAATCCTTGAACAGGCGATAGGCATAGCTGTCTTCACCGAGATAACTCTTCTCATAAAAGCGCTCCAGCGGGATATTGGAATAGTACCAGGCGGTGATATTGGAATTACAGGCGCTGTTGTAATCTTCCAGGTTCCCGTTAAAGCGCTTGTAGACATACTCGGAGAACCCTCTGCGCAACTGCGGCATGAAGCCCAGGCTATGTGACTGGCCGATTTGATAGAAGGGATACGGCATCTCTTTTGTTTTGAGAAACTGCTCCCACTCCGGCAGCAGTTTGCCTGCATATCCCGGCACCGGCCGCCTGATTTCTTTAAACTCCGGAATGTTGGCGCCGGTAACCATGTTGTAGAGCAGTATGTTCTCGTTATAACGGGCTTCGGCATACTTCTTGAGCAGCGTTTCGTCGTTGTAGAAATAAGCGGGCACTATATCGAAACTGGTGGAATCGACGTTGCTCTTGAAGGAGCCGGCCACCATGACCAGGAAGGGATAGACCATGGCTGCCGCCCCGATGGTGAGCACTGTATATATGAGAAAGACCTGGGCATTGAGAAGCCTGGAGCCTTTTCTTATCTTGCTGATGATAGGCATTACGATGCACCTCCCGCTTTGAACGTCATGTTGGACAGCCGTTTCATCTGATAGGCGGTGAAGCCTAACAGCACCAGGCTCATCAGCCAGCCGATGGCGGCCGCCCGTCCGAATTTCAGATAGCAGAAGGCGTTGTAGAAGACTTCCAGCCCTACAACGTGAGTGGCGTAATTGGGTCCGCCTCCGGTCATGACCAGCACGAAATCGGCGGAGTTGAAGGCGCCTATAAAGGCTCCCATCAGGTTGATAATGATCAGGGGCTTTATCATCGGCAGGGTGATGTGCCGGACTTTCCTCATCGTGCCGGCCCCATCCAGATCGGCTGCTTCATAAAGCTCCTCGGGCACGCTCTTTAAAGCTGCCAGATAGATCAGGCAGCCGGGCCCCATGCCGGCCCAGACAAGGGGGATGATGATACAGAGCATGGCCAGATGAGGGTTCTGCAGCCAGGCCTGGGATTCTATGCCGAAGATGGAGACCACCTTGTTCAATAGACCTGCTGCCGATGGATCATAAAAGCTCTTCCACATGAACATGACCACTATGCCGGAGATCACCGCCGGCAGATAGAAGAGCACTCTGTAAAAGACCTTAAGCCGCGGCACTTCGCTCAGGAAAAGGGCCAGTATGACAGGGGCAAAAAAACCCAGTCCCAGCCAGAGAGCAGCATAGTAAAGAGTATTGAGCATGGTCTTCCAGAAGAAGGGATCAAAGAGGACATCGGCAAAGTTATCCAGCCAAACAAGAGTGGAGCCGCCCATGATCCGGTAATCGTAAAAGGCTATGGCAGCACCGCGCAGCAGCGGTATATAATGCCAGATAAAGATAGTGGACACAGCGGGTACCAGCAGCAGATAGGCCAGCCAGTATTTCCTGAAATCCCAGGCTTTCGTCCCGCCGCTGTCAGGCGGGGTGAATATCTTCATCAAGTAACTGAAGACCAGTGAGAAAGCTATAACTATAACCAGGGATACGATTAAGGCCACCGTTCTGCGGGTTCTCTGGACATCGGGAGGTATGGTACCCAGCAGCATGGCATCGGTTTCCACCACGCTCTTGTCCAGTAGTTGCCTGATACGAAGATTGGCCTTCTTCTTCGACATATGTCCTACCCCTTCGGCCAGCATCTGCTGGATAGGCCTGTCCACCATGGAATATATGGCCTCGCAGTTCTTGCCGTACGGCTCAGGATGGCCGTTTTTCATGGCCTGGTTAAGTGTCTCTTCCCATCCTTTGGGTACGTATTTAAGATATTCCGTATAGCCGTAGCGGCGTAGATACTGAGGATTAACAAAGCCGCCATACCCGTTCTCCACGAATATTCGGGTGCGGATGGCCCTGGCCTCCGGGCCGTCCCAGAACCACATGAATTTGAAGGCGGCGTCCTTGATCTCGGGATCCTTCACGCCGGCATAAAGCCCCATCATAGTGGCGTTGAGTTCGCTGCCCCGGTGCCCCAAGCCGTCCCCGGGCCAGGGGGCAATGCCCACCGTAAATGGATTGATAGCGGCGATCATCTTGTCGTCCAGATATCCCAGATGCATGCCGACCTTGCCCTGGCTGAATTTATCTATTATATCAGTATCACTGTAAACGCAGGTCTTGACGGTTTTGCCGTTTTTGACAAACGGCTCCTGGATCATGCGGGTAAAGAAACGGGCAGCCCTTACGGCGACATCACTGTTATACTTCAGCTTCCAGTCACCGCTACTGTCTTCCACCATCATCTCGCCTCCGGCTGAAGCCAGAAAGGTGTACCATACATAGGAAACAGCTTTTCCGGTGCTGAAGCCCATACCGTAAACGCCCTTGTCGGGATCGGTTATTCGGCGAGCATATTGCAGCAGTTCCCCCCAGTCGCGAGGAGGCTTATCGGGATGAAGACCGGCTTCCCGGAATAGAGCCTTATGGTAAAAAAGGACCGTAACCAGGTTGCCGTACGGCACTGCATACCAATGTTTCCGGCCGTCCGGCCCACGCCGGTAAGCCACCCGGCGCACGCCGGGAATATATCTGTCATTAATATCCCCGGACGGAACTTCGGCCATCAGATCGTCCAGCGGCTGAACAATGCCCTGGCGAATATAGCTCTCGCTACCTTTCATATTAAGATAGATCACATCCGGGGAAGTGCCTCCGGCCACAGCCATCAGTGAAGCGCCATCGATATCCAGGCCGTTGAAGGTGGTGATATCTATATACGGATACTTCTTCTTGAAAGCCTCCAGCACGGCCCGGTCGGCTTTCCCGGTGATATGAGTGGATGTAGCATCCACCCGGTTGAATACTTTAAGCTTGATCCTATGGTGAGGTGCAACCGGATCTCCTGAGGCGGCAAGGCTGCCGGTTGCCGGCAGAAGACAGACCGTGAAAAAAATAATAACGGTCGATAAAAATCTGCACATATGTTTCCTCTTTATCCATGAATAATATGAGCTGTTTGCTCTTTCTTGTTAATGAAGTTTGCCGGCACTTTCAGCGCCTTCAACCAGAATATCCTGACAATAATCGGCAATCATTGTCAGAAAAAACGACAGGTGAAGCAAGTTGCCGGAATCGACATAGTAATAGGGTTCCGGATACGTCGAGTAGCGCCCTAATTTCCCGGCATGCAAGGTGTTGATATGCTCAGGGATAAGCTTGTTATCGGGAT
>JAQVUQ010000303.1 GCA_028699365.1 bacterium
GCCTGGGCAAGTTGAAATCGATAAATATGACCAGGGTCAGTCCTCTGCCGACATGGTGCTGGGACGGCTGGCTGCTGGACGAGAGCCGCTCCGGCTCGGCGACGCTGGATCTGCATATCCATGATACTGACTATATCCTCTACCTGCTTGGAGAGCCGGATGAAATTATCAGCCGGGGCACCCAGGACAAGAACGGGTTAAGTCATATCTATACCAGCATGACCTTCGGCGATGCGGTTGCTTCCATTGAAGGCGGCTGGGATTTTGACAGTAATTTCCCCTTTAAGATGGCTTTTAGAGCGGTTTTCGAAAAGGGTGCCATAGCTATGGACGGCGGGCCGCTGACCGTTTATGAAGATGGGCAGGAGCCGGTTCAGCCGGAGATCGCTCAAATGGCGGCTTCGGGTGCCGGCGGCAATATCTCCGATCTGGGCGGGTACTATCGCGAGATAAAGTATCTGCTCGATTCCATCGTTAACAATACGCCTCTGGTTACGGTTACGCCGGCGTCCTCCAGGCAGTCTCTGGCTACCGTGCTTGAGGAGATCAGACAGGCAAAAGCTGGGGCGTAGATAAACGAATATAACAAGGAGGAACTCAAAATGATTTTGAAGTCTATCAGCTACTGGGCCTTCCCGGGCGGCCTGGAAGGCACTATGGATATCAAGGAATTCATGACAAAGGCCAAAAAATACGGCTATGACGCCGTGGAGCTTTGCATCGGTGAGACCGGGGCCTTGGGCCTGGATGCCGATCAGGCTTATTGCGCCAATATCCTGAAGCAGGCGGACGAGATAGGCATCAAGGTGGCCAGCGTGGCTTCCGGGACCTATTGGGGCTTCAACCTGGCCAGTGAATCCGCTGCGGACAGGGATAAAGCCGTAGAAGCGCTCAAGAAGATGATCAAGATAACCTCATGGCTCAAGGTCAGAACCCTTCTGACCATTACCGGAGCGGTGAGCGTCTTCTTCCTGCCGGACAATCCGGTGCTCTCTTACGATGTCGTCAGGGAGAGAACCGTGGAAGGCCTGAAGAAGGTGCTGCCCACGGCCGAGGAGCACGGCGTCGTTCTGGGCCTGGAGAACGTCTGGAACAAATTCCTGCTCAGCCCGGTGGAGATGGCACAGTTCATCGACAGCTTCGACAGTCCCAGCCTTGGCGCTTATGTGGACATGGGCAACATCATACCTTACGGCTATCCGGAGCAGTGGCTGCGCATCCTGGGCAAGAGGGTGGCCGGCATCCACTTCAAGGATTTCCGGGCAGCCGTGGGCAACGGCGAGGGCTTCGTCGATCTTCTGGAAGGCGACGTCAACTGGCCTGAAGTGATGAAGGCCATCAAAGAGATAGGCTACGAAGGCCCGGTAGTGGGCGAGATGATCCCGCTTTACAAGTATTATCCGGAGGTCAGAATAGCCAACACTTCCAACGCTATGGATGCCATTCTGGGACGCTGAACCTGATTTGTCAGTAACGATGAGCAAGTTGAAGACCGGTTGCAATGTTAACGCAGCCGGTCTTCTTATTGGTTTTCGGAGTTTGTAGGAGGTGCCTGATAAGTGGTATGATGATTGGTAATAGAGAGAAGGCTGCTGTGCCCTGACTCCGGGAGACGGCCTGCAGATAGAGGGAGGTATTCGTAAGATGAGGATATCCGGTCACAGAGTTTATATCCTGTCTGTTTTGTTGATAGCCGCCCTGATGTTGGAAGGAACGCTCTGTCATGCTGCCGATAAGCTGAACGATGTTATCTCCGGGATAGAGATCAAAGGTATCGACAACGAACACGTTACAGGGGTCGTCCTGGATGGAAGGCTTGTTCTGGAGGTATACACTAAGGCCGGCGGCAACGATCCGGGCAGGCGTGCCGATCTGATTGCCGGGCGCCTGAAAAGATTGCTGTTGTCAGGCATGAGATCCGGAGATATCCATACCGGAACGAAAAACGGTCTGGCAGCGGTATTATGCAGAGATGAACTGATCGCTACGGTGGATAAAGACCTGGCGCGTTTGAACGGTACTGATGCACAATCCCTGGCGCGTAAGTGGGCGGACAATATCTCGCAGGCTGTAAGCTGGCTGTCGGAAGCGACGTTGAACAGTGCCGTGCGCAGAGGCAACCTCGGTGAAGTGGAACGGTTTATCGGTGACGGAGCCGATGTGAACGGCAAAGCCGGTGACGGCAGCACGCCGTTGTTCTGGGCCGTAGCAGAAGGCTATAAAGAGATAGCCGATCTACTGATAAGGCATGGAGCCGATATAAATGCCGCAGACCGGCGCGGCCTGACCATGCTGGAACTGGCATTGGCGCAGGGCCACCCCGAGACGGCGGAACGGTTGATCGAACACGGAGCCGATATAAAGGCCCGGGTAGTTGATAAAAACGGCTATTATAAGGGCTTTGAACCCGAGGTAGGCAGCACTCCGCTGCATTGGGCCGCGGCCGGTGGACATACCAGGGTAGCCGGGATATTGATAGACCGCGGCGCGGAAGCCAACGACAAAGCCGGTGACGGCAGCACACCGCTCTGCTGGGCGGTGGCGAGCGGCCGTACGGAGACAGCCGAACTGCTGATCAGGCGTGGAGCCCAGGTGAATCCCCCGATCGAGAACGGTATAACGCCGTTGCGCTGGGCCGCAACCGCCGAGACGGTCGAGCTTCTGATCAAACATGGTGCGGATATCAAGACCGGTGACAAGAATTCCAGGACTCCATTGCTCTGGGCTGCCTTTGACGGTCGTGTCGAGGTGGCCGGGATACTGATTAAGCACGGAGCGGATATCAATGCCAGAGACAGGAAGGGCAGGACGCCCTTGTATTGGGCCGCCATGGCTGGTCATGCCGAGGTGGTGGAGCTTCTGATCAGACACGGAGCGATTATTGAGTCCACTAACAAGATAGTTGTGCAAGGCAAGAGTTGGGAGCACGAATATACGGTATGCTTCACCAAGGGACCGTTCCGCTTCGATCAGCATAAAACGGAGACGGAACAAACCCAATCAGGACGGATCATATACAGGATAGACGGCAAAGACGAATACGACAAAGACGGCGTGAGAAGCCTGCATGGAATCGAGGGCGACTTCCCCGCCAACGAACTCTACTCCCTGGAGGTGGAGATCGACGGCCGGCGCTGGGATATTCCAGCCGAACTCTGGCAGGATTGCTATGAACCCTACCCGAACAACGATTGGGTCTGGCTGTCCCGGGACGGGTCTCGTATGACGATCAAGATCAACGGCGGCGACGGCACCGGCGGTTATACGCTGATCTGGTATCTGCAGAAAGACGGGCGCCATCGCCGGGTGATCAGCGATGTTATAAAGCGCTCCTGATCTTCAGATCAGGAAATTCTGCCCTCTGTTGTAAGAATACAATACTTTTAATATATAGAGTATGGTGGTTGGCAGGATGAGTGACAGGAGAATCGTTGGGCGTTATTGATGCAGGTTTAAGGCAATCCAATCGAAGCCTGATGGGGTTTCTGCGTGCATACGTCAAGTCTATGCGTCTTTACTATGCTTTCGTTACGGGGATTACCGGCTGGGTAGGCGTCTCTCTTTACCATCGCCTGATGCCCGATCATGTCAATTATGTGCGCAGTGCCATGATCCTGCTGGTGCTGTTTTTGTGCTGAGGCGTAAATCAGATCTTCAATGATTATTTTGGATTACCGGAAGACAGGGTTAACGCTCCCAACCGCCCCATGGTTACCGGAGAACTGGCAGCTCGCCCGGCGTTGTGGCTTTCCGGAATCCTGCTGTTCGGGATAACCGTGGCCTCGTATTTCCTGAATCCCTGGTCAATAGTTCCCGTTATCGCCGGCGGAGCACTCAACCTGCTTTACGAGTACGCCAAGGCGTGGTCGCTGTGGTGAAATACGGTTTTCGGACTATCGATTGCCATGTGTGCCGTTTACGGATATCTGGCTGCCGGACCGCTTCCGGTTCCGGCGATCACCCATGAGCGTGTAGCCGTCTTTCTCCTGATTGTCTTACTCAACGCCGTCATGACGTACTATACGTATTTCAAGGATTACGAGGGAGACCGCATT
>JAQVUQ010000304.1 GCA_028699365.1 bacterium
CCTGGGCACTTCGTTTATAGTAGGATCTGGTATGGCCGATGGAGCCACCGGCGGCATACCCGAAACGGCCGAGGCGGTCTGACGCCCGGCATGATAGAGCTGTGGTCCGATTACGGCCCCATGCCTGTGAGCCGCCCCCACCAGATCCCTGAGTCCCGGCAGAGTTTCATCCCGGTGGATCCCCAGTTCGTTGACAAACCCCTTGCCCTCATCGCTGATATATGATGCTTCCAGGATCATGGCTCCCACCCCGCCGCCGGCTATGCTCTCTATATGCGCCGTATACTTGGGAGTGACAAATCCCTGCGTGTCGGCGTAATTGCGAACCATAGGCGCCATGAAAATTCTGTTCTTGATCTGCATTTTATTGATTCTTCCGATTGAAAAAAGGTTGACAAAGCTATCCATATGCCTCACCTCTAAAAATTGTATATACTTTATGTTTATACCCTGGTGATGCTTTGTCAAACCGGAATGTGCACTAAAAGAACTGTAAGTCGTGTCGGTGGCAGCGGCTATTCAAACTGGCGCCAGCGCAGTAGATATACTGGCCTCCTGAACCATCCATTATCGGGTGCCGGAACCCTCACTCTGATTACCTTCATCGGCTTTGGGTCAGCCTCTATCCATACCTTATTACCGAGATAAGCCAGCACATGCTGCCCATCAGAGGTCACGGCAATATCTCCCGGCAGTATGAGCGAGTGTTTAAACTTGTTAAGGCTGGGTGCCGTAGCGATAAAACGTGTTCTGTTCCTGTAGCCGTCGCGCATAGCCAGAGCGGAGCTGTCGTTCCACCAGAGTGACAGGGCTTCACGGAGCATGGCCGGACGAAAATGCCTGAGACTGTAATTAATGTTGGCATCCATCAGGGCACAACGTACAAGGCCGGAGCAATCTACAGCCAGACGACTCTCGGCACCCCACAAGTAAGGTTTGCCTTCATATGATGTCAGAGCTTTAACATAATCCGCACGCAAATCGGAACTGCGAGTATCGCCCGGCCAGACCGAGATGACTATTAACAGTGCAGCACCGGCCAGAAACACGAAAACTATCGGTCTGCGCCGGTGAAACAGAAAGAGACCATCTATCCATAGCAAGCCCACTACAGCAACCGTAGCGGCGCGGAGCAGGCCGAATTTTATAGGAAAGACCAGCATTGCGATCAATAACAACAAGAGTGCGATGAATATAATCTTCTGAGTCAGCTTTATCACGATATAACATCCCCTTTGCAGCCTGGTGCCAATCGTTTACCTGAATTTATCATTACGTGCTATCGGTGGTCAATGTGATCAGAGTTATCTCGGGCTTGAATAACGGTCTTACCGGGAGCAACCATTGCCCCAGGCCGCTGTTCACATAGAGAGGACCATGTGACGTATGATACAATCCCTTCAGATAAGAGCCTGATCCCTTAGGTGGCCCAGGCATGCCCTTCGGCAATTTCACCCAACCGTGGGTATGTCCTGACAGAATAAGTCCGAACCTCGTTTTAACCGGTAATGCATCAACATACCCGGGACAATGAACCATGGTTACGGTGGCTGATCGAGTTGCCTGTTCCATATGAGGCAACTGAGGATGGCCGGCCAGCATATCATCCAGCCCAAGAATAGATAATCCACTCTTTGTGGTCACAGCCCTATTTATCAGCAGATCACCACCGGTGCGTCTTAAACTACCTTGTAATATCCCAAGATCCGAGCCGCTCCAATACTCATGGTTGCCGGGCACACCGTAGACAGGAACATCTATCCGCTCGAGCATCTTAGATGCTTGTAACATATATCGGCTTTGATCGATGAAATCACCAGTAAGGCATATGGCATCAGGGGATAGACCGTTAATAATATCGATCACCCTTTGCATGTAAGCATCATCACCCCTGTAGTGCAGATCGGAGATATGGACGATCCTGTATTCCGGGTTAAAGCCCCCGATCTGCAATCGGCTTACATTTATCCCCCTGTTCCTAATCACGCCTGCGCATAAGACCACAACAATAACAAATGCTGTGGCTACTGACAACGGGGCTGCTTTTTTTGATAGTTTCAAGGCGTAAACTCCCATTTTTACATATAATTATACCGGCTATTCCAACTGACGCCAGCGCAGTAGATATACTGGTGTTGTAAACGAACCTATACCGGGAGCAGGAACTGTTACCTTAATTACGCGCTTGGATGCAGGATCAGCCTCGATCCATATTTTATTCCCGAGATATGCCATTACATGCTGACCGTTGGAAGCAACCGCCATGTCTCCCGGACGTATGAGGGCATGATCCATCTTATTCAGGCTGGGAGTCTTGAAAAGCAAAAAGGTTCTTTGCCTGTAGCCGTCACGCATAGCCTGAGAGGAGCTGTCATACCACCATATCAACAAAGCTTCGCGTAACAAAGCCGGACGAAAATGCTTGATGCCGTAGTTGATATTGGCATCCATCAAGGCAGAACGTAAAAGACCGGAGCAATCAACCGCTAACCGGTTTTCACCGCCCCCAAGATAATGTTTACCTTCATATCTTGCCAATGCACTGACATACTCACTACGCAGAGCGGGTTCGCGAATGTTCCCCGGCCAGAAGATTATTGCTGAAGACATTAAAGCCACCAGCAGGCAACCGGCAGTTAACACACGATGACGACGGCATAGAAAGAGACAATCGATCCACAACAGGCCCATTACGGCAACGGTAGCGGCACGAATCAGGCCGAATTTAATGGGAAAGACCAGCATTACAGCCAACAACAGCAAGAGGACTATAAATATAACTTTTTGATTCAGCTTCATCATGATGTGCTTTCCCCTTTACAGGCTGCCGCCGATCATCTCAGTAGATGAGTTCCTCACGACTTGAAACCATTGCTTCTTACGCTGCCTGACTCCAGTCCATTTTGCTCTTATCTCCTTGCATACCCGGCAGTAAGAAGAAGCCCTGACAAATACTTAATCCAAAAGAATCGGGCAACATCTATGGCGCGACTGAAGATAAAGCCGTTTGTACCGTTTGCTGCTTCAGTCGTGAAAGAGCGCACACCGATAACAGCCGCCAAAACGAATGACAAACAGACAATAAAGATACCGGACCCGACAATCTGAGGATTTACAGCCCATACCAGACGAAAAACTGTCAGCACTGCCAGAAGCACTGCCACCATCACCCGCTGCTCCCGCCACTCCTTCCAGATCAGCGCCATCATAGCGTCTCACCCACCGGTTTTTTTACCAGGGCGACAAAGACATCCTCAAGGCACTGATCCAGAACCTCCACGCTCAGGGGATTATACCGGCTAACCGCCTTCACTGTTTCCGGCGTAAAGTCCCGCACTGTCAGCATCAGCTCTCTCCCCGCCGCACGGCTTTCCAGCAGGCCCGGTAAAACCACCTTCTCCGGCACGACGTCATCGAAGACGACCCGGATACGCTTTACTGCTTCTTTTGCCTGCTCCACGGGCTGCGAGAGCACCAGGTGGCCGTCGTCTATGATACCCACCCAATCGGCCACCTGTTCCGCTTCATCGACTATATGCGTGGAGAAGAATACGGTGCAGTGTTGCCGCTGGACAGCCTCGATTACCCCATGCATGAACTCACGCCTGACAACCGGATCAAGGCCGGAGGTGGGATCGTCCAGGATAAGCAACTCCGGGCGATGAGCCAGCCCCAGGAGCAGCGCCACTTTGCCGTACATACCTCGCGACATGTCGCGCAGCCGCACTTTCCGCGGCAGTTCGAACAACCGCAAAAGTTCCCCGGTAAACGCATCGTCCCAAGTTGGATAGAAGGAGCGGCAGAAACCGATTATTTCATCAACCGTCATCCAGCCGTACATCCTCTGGTTATCCGCCACAAACCCCACCCGCCGCTTCAGCTCCACCGGAGCCTTATCAGGATCAAGACCAAGCACCCTGATATACCCGGAAGTGTTTATGCCATCCGGGGGCGGCCTGAAACTGCTCAGATGACATGACCGTTTGTCCGCAAGTTGACCATGTTGAATGACCGGAGAAGAGGCTTTCTCCGGTTGCTTGTTTTTCAGGGATAG
>JAQVUQ010000305.1 GCA_028699365.1 bacterium
TAGGGATCACAGCGCTCAAAGCGTGTGACGAAATGTGGATACAGCTTAAACGGAGGCAGCAATGAACGGCGAAAAGAAGTGGTGGGAAAGTCCTGTCCGTATGCTGCGGATGGATTATGCTCCGGACGTTTCCATCATCAAGGATGAGGACCTGGAGGCGGTGGCCAAAAACCGCAAGGAGGATTGGTGCATCAACTGCGAATGGATCGTCGGCAACCCCGGCTTTGGTGACGTGACGCATCAAACCACCTTCAAGGCAGATGGCTATGAGGAATACCCGGGTTTGGAAGGCTTCGATTACCTGAGAAACTACACTCCCATAGCTCATAAGCATGACATAAGGGTCATAGCTTATCTTAACATGCACTGGTATTCCTATGACTTTGCCGCCGGGCATCCGGACTGGGAGCAGATCACTGCCGATGGTGAACGCTTCGGTAGCATTAATCCACTTTACGGCACCGGCACTACTTTCTGTGTCAACAGCGATTGGCGGGAGTGGGCCTTCTCCTTAATGAGAGAGGCCATGAAGACCGGCATAGACGGCATATTCCTGGACGGTCCGGTTGTCTTCCCCGATTGCTGCTACTGTCCCGCCTGCCGGATGGAGTTCTTTTCCTCCTACGGTAAACAGATACCGCGCGAGAACTGGCAGGACCCGCTCTGGAAAGCTTTTCTCTGTTTCCGGGAGAACTCCCTGGCCAGGTTTCTGGAGGATGCTCAGCGTGCGGTGAAGGAGGTCAATCCCGAGGGAGTGATCTTTCTCAATGCCGGCAACTGGGAGCCGTCAGGCTGGAGAGTGGCCCGTGATATTCAGCGGGTGGGTGATTTCCAGAACTTCAACGGAGCGGAGGCCTTCTTCTCGCACGGTACGGACAAGACCTGGAACCCCTACGCCTATATGATGACCGGTAAGTATCTGAGAGCCGGGAAGAAGCCGGCGGTAGTCTTTACCCATTACATGAACGGAGCCTGGCACTACCTTAACCTGCCGCAGGAGGAGATCAACCTGGCCATAGCCCAGATAGCCTCAACCGGCGCCAACCCCTGGCTGGCCCTGATCCGTTCCTCGCTGGATTCCCAGCCCGACAGCCATGAGCCGGTCAGGGACATCTTCGGTTTCATGGAAAATAAAAAGAAGTATTTTACGGACTGTGAGAGCCTGGCCGAAGTGGGCCTGCTCTTCTCCTCCCATACCAATCGCAATTACCTGTCACGTTGGGAAGATATCTACATCAAGGCCGGGTCAGGCAGGGAAGAGAACCTTGGTGTAGACAGCAGCACAAAGAGTGTCGGCACCTGGTCGCAGAGAAAGAAACAATGCGAGGAGATGCTGCGCAATTCCTATATAGGCTACTTCCAGGCCCTGGCCAGAGCGCATATCCAGTTCGATATTCTCCTGGATCAGGACCTGACTATTGAAAATCTCTCCTCATACAAGACCGTTGTCCTGCCCGATGCCGCCTGTCTGGATTACGATGCCGTCCTGGCCCTTAAGGAGTTCGTCAGAAAAGGCGGCAACCTGGTGTGCTCCTTTGAGGCAGGCTTATATGATGCCGAGGGAGATTACTCCGAAGAACTCTTCGAGCTTCTGGGGATAGAGCAGATAGATGGAGTCTTCCCCGTAGTCAGGGGAGAGAACTATGAGAAGATAGTGACCGATTATGGCGGGTTCAAGACTGGAGACCTGATAGAACGAGCAGAGTACGCCCTGAAAGTGAAAGCCGTTCAGGAAGCCGAAACCCCGATGCTCTTTATGAACCCCATAAAAGGCTTTTATGTCCCGTTGCAGGGAGTATCATCTCATCCTGCCCTGATCATCAACAGCTACGGCCGGGGGAAGACAGCCTATTTCCCCGAAGCGCTGGGCCATTTTTACGGCGTTACCGGCATGCCCAATGCCGAAGACCGCATAGCCGGTACAGTGAAATCCCTTACTCCGGAACCTATGCTGGAAGTCAGGGCGCCGGGAACAGTCAGCCTGGAGGTCTACCGGCAGAGCGGGCAGGACAGGATTATCCTGCACATAGTCAACAACACGGTGGACGGCCGTCCTGCCAGGCATCGCCTGCCGGTAACGGACATAAGCGTTAGCGTCAACCTCGACCGCAGTCCCAAAGAAGTTTACACTTTGCGGGAGAACAAGGGCATGGAGTGGAGGATGGACGGAAGCAAGCTGGAGATCCGTATCCCTGCTATAGATCTTTATGAGATTGTAAGCGTTGAATTTTAGCTGGAGGGAGTGCCCGGCATAAAGCTGCATCGACCAGCCAAAGGCAGTAGTATAAGTATGGGCGGGTGGAACCTATCTTTCAAATCCTGATTCGCGATCTTCAGTGAATAACTAACCCGGAGACCGGGTGATACTTCGGTGATAACCGATCGAACGGAGAGGGATTTAATTCCGTGCTATAGAATTAAAGTTGTAGAACCGAGTTGTCAGCGATACATCATATTTTCAGGATGTGACTATGTCTGATAATTGTACCAAACCTGTACGTGATCTGTTTCCCGTCTTACCAGACCAACTGCCGCTAACAGTTGCCTGGTCAAGGGCCGTGTCTGCCGGTGCCAATTTCCCCCTGGCCTATCACCTGGAAACAGAGATACAGTTCGTAAAGCAGGGGCAGGGATCGTACTTTATTCAGGACCGGAATTATCCTTTCAAAATGAACTCTTTGATCGTAATTCGTCCCAATGAAATACACAGGTTGATACCTAATCCCGGCCAGCGCCTAGAGAAAGGGGCTGTTATTTTCTCTGAGAACTTACTGGACGACAGTGAACAGGCTTGTTTCCCCGATAATTTCCCCCACCATATCTGTCTGTCTGAGCATGATGCTACGGATTTTGAAGTTACCCTCAGGAGTATCATCGACGAAAGAAATAACCGTCGGCCTCTCTGGCAGAATATGATTAAGACCGAGCTTATGAAACTGGTTCTGCTCATAAAAAGAACCGGCGTTCAGAACGATGAAGAATTGCCGGAGCCGGAGAACCGGTTGGTCGAAGAGATGATAAAGTATATAGAAACCAATTTTGCGCAGGACCTTACACTCAATTTTCTGGCGGACAGATTTGCTCTCTCTCCCAGCTACCTGTCGCATCTTTTCAAAAAATGCACCGGCCTGAACCTCAAGCATTACGTGCTTCAGCGGCGTATAGTAGAGGCCAAAAAGCTGCTGGAGAGCGACCCCAAGCTTAAGATATCAGCCATACCGCACATTGTAGGCTTCCATGACTTTCCGGTATTCAATCGTAATTTCCGGCAGGTTATAGGGCTTACCCCTTCCGCTTATCGTAAAATTATGCATGAACATAGTAAGTAATGGCATTGTTTGTTACTGGTGCCGGAGGTAATATTTGTTTGATGAGAGCAATATCTTTATAGAAAAGAGGACGGCAGGTTAGTGAAAGTTGCATACGCTTTAGCGCAGGGATGTTGTAGTTTGTCCTCGGATGACGGTCGTATTCTTCTTGAAAGAGCGTTTTGTGCAGTTGAATGGGAGGATGCGAGAGGCGTTTTACATCGCTTTGAGTCGCTGGACGTCAAGGAAACGTCCCTGCAAGACGACGGAAAAGATATTATTGCTATATTTGAAAATCCAGGGTGTCCTGCAGTTAAATGGGAGATTATTAGAGAAGACGCATCTACCGTCATATGCATAAGCATAAAGAATACCCTGGGTGAAACGATTCGTCTCCACAACCTGGAGCCGCTGCTTGTCGACTGTGAGCGTGGTGGTGTGTTATCCATAGGTAGCGTACTCAATCAGGCCTATCTTTATCTTCCGGTCGATGGTCTTACAAACCCGGAACCACAATATGTTTGGACGGAGTTGTGCCGAAGCCACAGTTTTACCTCGGAAGGCATCTTTGCTGCTTATTCACCCTCTGATTGTAGAGGGTTTACATCCGGGTTTGTCACTACCAAGGATATGATAAGTCGCTTCAATCTCTCTTTTGTGCCACTTATACGAACCCCGATTGTTTTCTCGGTCGCTTGCGATCCTGAAAAGATGTCGATCGTGAAGGGAGAGACACTCTCTTCGGA
>JAQVUQ010000306.1 GCA_028699365.1 bacterium
TCACCTTCAGCCCGATAGAGCAGATGAACAGCACCGTCATGGAGCGCAACTCCGGCATTGGAAACGTTCAGATTTTCCCAGGCGCTGTCTTTTTTCGGTTTCAGAATAGGATTTCCTTCATATCGCTCCAACCTGATTTGAACAGACATCTTTACCTCCCGCATTCCTCATACAGTCCGTTGAATTCCTTAACCGTTTTTATGCCGGCCAGGGAATAAGCATTTTTTTCTGAAGAGCCGAACAGCGCCCAGCATACCGGAGACGACGGCGGCATAGACAGATCGACCTGAGCGGCCGCGTAAATTTTGCCGCTCTGTTTCTCACGAACGACCCTGACATTGCTGACATAAGCTTCCATGTCATCGCTGCGCCAGATCCGCTCATACCGGTACCGACCAGGCTCACCGTCCATCTCATAGGCATAGAGCCAGCCATGGCACTTTTTGGCTTCCGGATCATACTGTTGAACCGCAACATAAATCTCCGGCATCTTATCGTTATCCAGATCCGCCACCGTTACCGTGTTGGGATAGCGGAAACCCTTGTCATCTTCTTCCGTAATTTTTGCCTTCCAGACTTCCGTCCATTTATCGTTCTCACGGGCAGAATACAGCTTTACGTAACTCTCCCGGCCGTAAGCATGTGTTACCGCTATCTCCGGCTTGCCGTCCAGGTCAGCATCAACAACTTTGATGCATCTGACGACGGAACTGTTAGCGTAAGGTCCCATTCCACCTGCATGAGCAAACGTTTTTTTCTCCTTATGCTCGAATACATAGACACGACAATTATTCTCGCTGCCATGCGCCGTCCCGAAGAATATCTCCTGCCTGCCGTCTCCGTCCGTATCGGCTACAGCTATGCTCGACACTCCTGCAGTGCCCGTAGGATGAACCATCTGTGCCGTCTCCGTCCAGGTGCCGTCATCGTTCCTTTCGAAAACAGCAACTCCGGCTCCCTTGACAACTACACAGTCCGTCTTGCCGTTGCCGTCAACATCCCCGAAAAATCTCGGCGGCACCTGTTTACCCGTCGCGGTCAAGCCGACAGGGCCTTCCTTATCGAATTTAGGCCATCCCGGTATCTCCGCAGCAAACGAAGGAGCAACCCACAAACCTGCCATCACAGCTAAAATCAGCCCTGCAACCGCACCTTTACCTGGCATAAATCCCATCTCCTCTATCTGATCCGTTTTTCATCATTTCTCTATGACAACGGCTTCGTAAGTCTTAAAATCCCTTACGGCAATAGTCAACCGCCCGTCTTTTGACTTCGGCTCTATCTTCCGGCCGTCGGCAGCGTAAAATATCTTTCCCTTACCGTCGGTGTTAAGCTTCAGTTGTATGCCCCTGGCATCTTCCTTATTCCAGTTAACCAGATGCACGATCAGCCTGCCTGTATTCGGCTGTACTCTGGTAACTATATCGATACCGGCAGGACAGTTCGCCACCTCTACCGACAGCCTGACGTTTATACCCTTCAATATCCAGCCGATCAATTCGGCCCATACCTGTGGCTGCGAATTTTCAAGGCTGCGGGTGGAAAAGATACAAACCCCTTTCCCGTAACGATGCAGAATTACCCCAGGATCACCGTTGCCATACCGGGCAACGATCTCACCCTTAACATCCTTGACCTTGTCATACTTGGAAAAGGTTATATCGGCAGGTCGCAAAAGCTCTGCTATGTTGTCGGGAGCGGTACCGGACAACAGCCTGGTATTCCTGTCAACCGTAGTTCCGCCCCCGCTGTATAATTGCTCTGCCACAAAGCTCAGGCCGAAGACGTCCGACAGGCCGTAGTCTTTCCGCTGCCGTGACCAGCGGTCATACAGAGTAGTGGAGGCATCGGCCAGCAATATTCCTCCCTGCCTGACAAATTCTCTTATCGTATTCTCTTCCTCTTCCGACAGCGCTCTGCCGTTGGCCAGCACCACCAGTTTATAAGGCGCCAGTTTCTTAGGGGAGATAGTTTCACAGATTACCGGCTCGATTGGCAGATGCGCCTCGGTCATCTTTTGCCAGATCCCCATCTGCATATTGGAGTAAGCATTATGGTAAGCGGAAGAATTTATGTCGCAATAGAATGGGCTCCTGCCTGTTCTCTCACTGTAAATCAGCGCCATGGGAGTAGCTATCCTGGTCCTGATCAGATACTGCTCCATCTTTTGAGCCAGTTTCATATAGCCGGATATAACCTCCATTTTATTGTTTCTGTAATACACGACCGGCCTTGCCTTGGGAGATGACGCCCAGGGCAGACAAAACTCAGCCCCCCACAGAATAACACCCTGGGTATGGGCCAGCGCTGAGGCAAATCCTTTATCAACATAATTTTCATCGGAAGGAGCCCATCCGCCTACCAGGCCAGGCCACCAGAAGACAGTGGATGAGCGCGGTTCTCCGTTTCGGCTCAACTCAGTCCAGAAGGTGGCTCTTCCGTCCACCTGGCGATCGGCGTTTTCAGGTCCGCAACCGTCAGTGACGTCGGCCAGTTCCCAGTACCGGCCAGGGTATCCGCTGGCATATGCCTGGGAAAAAGAGTACCGGCAGTCCGTTCCCCGGCGGAGACAATGAGCAAACAGGGTATGTTCCTTGAAAAATTCCAGGTAAGCTTCATCTTTCATGTCACTGTATTCGCTGAAAATTACGCTGGAGAGCCCGGGAGGACAGGTATGACCATTCTCCAGCGGCAGCAGTTTAATCGTGCTCAAATCGATGCCTAATGACTGCAACTCTGCGGGAGTGTATTTCCCTGCCAGGTAATCTCTCAACCTTGCCTCCGCCCGCTCATGGCTATACCAGGTCCTGGTTATGCTGAACTCCAGCTCTTCCTGGTCCACTCCCTGCCAGGCAGGCAGATCGCCGTAGAGGGCAAACATCCTCATGAAATCCGGCTTGGAAGCGCCGCCGTTAAAATCCACGAACATCTGGGTTTTCAGCCCCAGCTTACCCATGTAGTCTATTCTCTCTCTTAACCCTATATATGAGTGAACAGGCTGGCGCGCCTCTATATACCTCCACATATTAGCCCCGGCAGCAGCAACAGACCTGTATAGAAGCGGCAAATCCTGTGATACGGTCTTCTCCACCGGAGAGCCCGATACTATCTCGGTGGTCTTCTCCGGCATGTACATCGGGTACTGATAACCGGACAACGTCCTGATAAAGGTGTTTCGCCCGAAGTCATAGAAAGAAGGGTGACTGCTGAACTCATGCTGTTTGATGCCGACCGTCAATTCCGGCCGCCCCTTGCCGATCATCTCACCGGCATATTTGCTGTAATCAAAGCTGCCTACAGCCCAGGGCCAGTTTCCTCTCGTCTTAAGCTTCTCAAGCGCCCGCCCGTCGCCAAGAAGGCCCAACGCCAGCCCCGCGCTCTTGCGCAAGTTAAGCACGTAGTATTCCACATCGTTATTCTGATAGGGCATTCCGTATACCTCAAGAAGCGGCTCCAGGGCGCGTTTATCGCCTATGTACCCCAGCGCTATGGCAGCACACCCGGAAGGAGAAACAGCCTCCTGCCAGGCAAAAGCCGGAAAGATCAACCGCTTCTCTTTCATTACCTTTATCAGATCATCCACCGCTTCTTCCGCCTGGAGCCACCCCAGAGATAAAATAGCGTTTTCAGCCAGGTACGGGTCGCTGCTGTCGATATATGTCCGCAATAACGGAATAACCGACCTGTCTCCTATCTGGCCCAGCGCCTGAGCGCATCTTCTCTTTATCCACTTGCTTTTATCTTCCTTTAAAAGTCTTGAAAGTACCGGTACCGCCTCTTTGGCCTGCAGCCAGGCTAAAGAGATGACGGCATTCACCCTGACGTTCTCGTCTTTATCCGCCAGCATTTTCAGAAGGATCGGCACGCCTTTCTTTTCACCAACGGCACCGATACCTCTGGCGCCGTCGGCACGTGCGGACGGATCATCCTCTTCGCATAATACGACGTAATGTGCATAAAGAGCGACTCTCTCCACCGTGGTCAGTGTCGGACAAGAAACATGCGGCAAATCGCTTCTGCCTATAAGAGCCACCACTCTTTCCCGCCA
>JAQVUQ010000307.1 GCA_028699365.1 bacterium
CCGCGGGCGGGTGGCGGTTCTCAGCAAAGAGGGGCTGTCCGAGAGCAATACGCAGTATGCCCAGGGCGGCATAGCCGCAGCCATCGGCTCGGACGACAGTCCGGATCTCCATTATCGCGATACTATCAAGGCCGGAGCGGGACTGTGCAGCGAAGAGGCCGTCCGTATCCTGGTAGACGAAGGCCCCGGCTATCTTTACCAGCTAATAGATATGGGAGCCGTTTTTGATCGCAATAACGGCTATTCGCTAACCCGGGAGGCGGCTCACAGCCGCAACCGGATACTGCATGCCAAAGGCGATGCCACCGGTGCGGAGATTGAACGCACCCTGCTTTGCAATATCAGACAGCACGATAATATAACAGTTTTGCCTATGACCATGGCCGTGGACCTGTTGACGAACGACGGCCGCTGCTGCGGCCTGATAGCCGTGGATACCTCCTCCGGTGAGGCCAGGGTCTATACGGCCGGGTCCGTGGTGATAGCCAGCGGAGGTGCGGGACATATCTATCGCCGCACCACCAATCCTAATGTATCCACGGGCGACGGAGCGGCTATGGCCTTCAGGGCCGGAGCGCAGTTGGCCGACCTGGAGTTCTTCCAGTTCCATCCTACCGCCCTCTTTCTGCCGCGTGCTCCTATGTTTCTGATTTCCGAAGCCGTGCGAGGTGAAGGCGGTATCCTTCGCAACGTGCGCGGCGAGAGATTTATGCCCATGTATCATCAGTTGGCCGAACTGGCGCCGCGCGACGTGGTGGCCAGAGCCATCGTCAATGAGATGGACAAGACCGGGGCGGATTACGTTTATCTCGACCTGCGGCCCATCGGTGCCAGGGCGGCGGAGCGCTTCCCAACCATCTGTCTGACCTGCAAACAGTTCGGTCTGGATCTGGCTAAGGACTTTATTCCCGTGGCCCCGGCGGCTCATTACTATATGGGCGGCATACTGACCGATACCCGGGGCAGAAGCAGCCTTCCCGGTCTCTACGCCTGCGGTGAAGCAGCCTGCACCATGGTGCATGGCGCTAATCGGCTGGCCAGTAATTCGCTGCTGGAGGGACTGGTCTTCGGGCATCGTTGCGTTGCAGCCATGGCTGATGACAATGCCGTGAAGCCCGGAGTGCCTCACGTAACCAGTAATATCGAACAGGGCGGCGGCCGCAGCGCTTCCGTTGAGGATTTGAAACGCCTGATGTGGGAAGCGGCCGGCATTATACGCTGCCGTGAAGCGCTGGCCGGAGCGGAGAAGCGGTTGAACGAAATGCCGCTTGTTTCTCCTTCCGGCCTGCAACGGCCGCAGCTTGAGCTGGCCAACATGGCCCTTCTGGCACGCCTTATCGTTAAGTCTGCCTTGAAGCGGACGGAGAGCCGCGGAGCTCATTTCCGTCTGGATTATCCCCATAGAAGCAAGGAGTGGCAGAAGCACATCCTGCTGTCGCCGGATAAGGAGGCCGAGATAGATGCGCATTGAAGATCTGGTAGCCCTGACATTGGAAGAAGACATAGCCTTTGGGGATGTAACCACCCGTTTGACGGTACCTGCCGGGACGGAGGCCGAGGCCGAGATAAGGTCCAAGACCGAAGGCGTTCTGGCCGGCATCGATGTGGCCGGCGAGGTCTTTCAACAAGTGGATATCTCTCTGGACTATATGCCCCTGCTGGCAGACGGCGCCGAACTGAGGCCGGGAACAGTCATCGCCAGAGTGCAGGGATCTGCCGCCTCCATACTTACCGCCGAGAGAACGGCCCTGAATTTTCTGCAGCATCTGTCCGGCATAGCTACCGTTACCAGGGCGTACGTGGATGCCGCCGGCGGCAGGATAGGCATTCTGGATACCCGCAAGACCATGCCGCTGCTGCGTGCCCTGGAGAAGGAAGCGGTCAGAACGGGCGGCGGGCACAATCATCGTTTCGGCCTCTTTGACGGAGTGCTGATCAAGGACAACCACATACGGGCCGCCGGCGGCATCGGAGCAGCCGTGGCCGCAGCCAGGACCGGAGCCCAGCACCTGCTGAAGATCGAAGTTGAAGCACAGAGCCTGGTTCAGGTAGAAGAAGCCCTGGCAGCCGGAGCCGATGTCATCATGCTGGATAATCTATCCACCGATGATATGCGCCGGGCCGTAGAGATCATCGGCGGCCGGGCTCAGGTGGAGATATCCGGCGGTGTGACTTTGGAGCGCATACCGGAGCTGGCTGCTCTGGGTGCTGATTTCGTCTCTGTGGGCGCTCTGACGCACTCCGTCAAGGCGCTGGATATAAATCTGGAGATACTGTAATAAGGCACAACGGCACCCGCCTACGCTCTGCGAGCTTCGGCGCGGCAGGCACGTAGACATAGAAAGAGACAAGCAATGAGCTTTTTGAATGAAAGAGAAGAAGTTGCTTACTTTATGCGGCGGCTCTACGAGCAGCGCCTTACCACTACGTCCGGGGGCAATATCTCTTTTTGCATAGATGACGATAAAGTTCTGATAACTCCGTCCGCCCTGGATAAAGGACGTATCAGCGCGGAACAGATAGGCGTGCTGACGCTGTCCGGTGAAAACCTTACTCCTCATCTCAAACCCAGCATAGAGGCCGGTATGCATCTGGCCATCTATCGTAAACGTCCTGATGTCAGGGCGGTGGTGCATGCACACCCGGTAACGGCTACAGCCTTTACCGTCTGTCAGCGCCAACTGAACTGCTGCCTGGTAGCTGAATCCCGGGCCATACTCGGCCAACCGGTTTTCGCACCCTACGCCCTGATGGGTACGCCGGAGCTGGCAGAAATCGTAGCCGATGCCGTGCTTCAGGGGGATTGCATACTAATGGCCAACCACGGCGTGCTGACCGTGGGCGGCAGCCTGCTGCAGGCTTTCGATCGTATAGAGGTTTTGGAAGCGGCAGCCAGGCTTACCATCATGACGGAACTGCTGGGCTCTGTCAAAGAGCTGTCTCCGGCTGAGCTTGCAGCTATCGATGCCTTGGTAGGACGATAGGTCGAGAGGAGTAATGCCATGTACTCTCAAGAACAATTAAAAAGTAAATTGACTGAATATCGATTGATGCCTTCCGAAACTGAATGGCTTGAGTTCAAGGAAGCACGAAATAGCTTCTCATTTGGTGATAATGTTGGCTATGAGAATCGAATTAGCATTAATGATTTTAGCTTGAAAATTTGGAGATTTAGCTTGAGAAAAATGCCGATAAGTCGGGATTACCCCATAAATAAAGGTATTCGGCTCAAGCTAGAAAATGAAATAAAAACTATAATTAGTGCATAATTTAGCTATAGTTTAGCTGTGATTTAGCTATAGTGCGGAAGGAGGGAGCTCATGTCTATTAACAACCTGCCTTTGATGAGTGACCCTCCTGGAAGCAGTCGCCCGTCTCACCATCATGACGGAACTTCCAGGCTCTGTCCGGGAACTATCTCCGGCTTAACTGGCAGTTATTGATGCCTTGGTAGGAAGATAACTTTCATCAAAGATTATGAATTAATCAAGTTAGTCAAGTACGTCCCCCCGTCCCCCCGCGTCCCCCGTCCCCCCGTCCCAGGCTATGGGGTTACCGCTGACCTTCCATATGGCCCCCCGGATGGGAGGAGCATACGGTCTTTACGACGACCCCGGTCTGCCACAGTTGGAGCGCAGTCTGCGGGAGGCTTTCGACCGTATAGAGATTCTGGAAGCGGCCGCCCGCCTGACCATTTTGACGGAGCTTATGGGCTCCGCCAGAGAGTTATCTCCAACTGAACTGGCGGCTATCGATGCTTTGGCGGGGAGATAGCATATCTATCCGAGTCGCAGATTAGTCAAGTTAGTCGATTACATCTCCACTGTTTAAAGAATATATGATTATATATAAGGTTGATTTTAGAGGGGAGTATAAAAAGAAAGGCATATAAGGATTTCGAAATCCGTTTTAACAACCGTGTTACCTCCATAACTGCAGCATTGATCACTTTACAGAATTTCTAACATTCAATTAGATAGATATTTGCGTATTGACAGCCTGCTCAAAGTATATATAATTATATATAAAGTTACTCTAGGAGAGA
>JAQVUQ010000308.1 GCA_028699365.1 bacterium
TGCCGTCCGGGAAATAGGCATTGCGTTCTATGATGTTTTTTCGATTACCAATACATATCTGGCTAAGATATTAAACGGAATCAGTGAGGTGGCATCTGAAACCGGGTTCTCATTGAGTATATTTACATTTAAGGGGCGTAGCATCTATCAGGGCAACGATTTGCTGCGTGAGAGCCTTGAAAGAAGAAGTATAAGCGGATTACTGCTCCTCAGCCGTATGGCGGAGAAGGATATCAGGACGCTCATGGAAGTGGGCTGTCCGATTGTGGCTGTAGATAACGAATACGTTAACCTGGATATACCGACGGTTCTGACGGATGACCACCAAATGGCTTATTGTATGACTGAACAGTTGGTTCGCGGGGGGCATAAGGTGGGAATGGTCCTTGGCCGGTGGAAAGAGCCCCAGAGCCATATCGTCGACAGGCTGGAAAGAATGAGTGACGGTTATCGGGCAGCTCTGGCCGCTGCCGGCTGTGACTACGACTACAGGGTTCTCAAGAGCAGGGAACAGATGGAAGGAGGGATAGAGGATATAACAGCGGCTTTGGATAATGTTCTTAACGAGGTAACATCACTGATAGTGGATGGCGACTGGTTGGCTGAAGAGGTGCATAAATATCTGACAGCGCATGGCAGGACGGTGGGCAAGGATATCGAACTCTGTGTCTACAGCGATAATCTGGAATTGCCCTTTGCCCAGACGGTCTATAAGCCGTTACGGGAGATGGGCCGGCAGGCAGTGCGCAAGCTTATCGATCAGATCAACGAGGTGCCTTTCACAGTTAAGGAGATTCTGCCGACGGAGAGCAAGAATTGTTATTAGTCAATAACATGGGAGGCGTTTAAAATGGAGAGAAAAGGTTTTACCTTAATAGAACTTCTAGTCGTAATCGCAATAATAGCGATTCTCACAAGTATATTATACCCGGTGTTTGCTAAAGCCAGGGAAAAAGCTCGTCAAACGACCTGTGCCAGCAACATTAAGCAATGGGGAAGCATTTTGCGTATGTATACTCAGGACTGGGATGAAACCTGGGTTTGGGGGAATGGAGTCGGCTACAGGAGAATGCTTACGGATGGTGGATATTTCAAGGCCGGCTATACAACTATTGAACGTGATACGGGATTGGCATGTCCCTCCACCAAGACATCGAGATATTTGATGCCTAACGGCAAGCGGACAAACTATGGCGCTACGATCGGGGGCGTCAACGCGGAAACCGGCTATCCCGGCGGGCCTGCTGCGGATAGCGATGTGAGGTTCCCCTGCAATACTCCTCTGATACTGGAGTATGATGCCGGAACCACGCCTTATTGGGAGGTTATCGCTACTAATTACTCGCAGATACTGGCAAAGCCCGTACATAATGGCGGTCATAATGTCCTGTGGGCAGATGGGCATGTTACCTGGGTGCCGTTGGGAACCCTGACTACCACGACACAGACCTATCAGGGCAGAATGAATGCGTGGGAGAACAACTTCAGCCTGCGTGGTATAACCGGCAATTCGCCGAATTGATAAACAACGGTCTTTACAAATGGTAATGGAGAGGAGATCTTGATGAATAAGTGGGTGCATGTATTTCTATTTGCATTACTTGCGCTGCCGGCCGTTTGGTGTGACACTGCCGGGGCTGCGGCTGATGCCTATAGAATGAAATTGTTGGATCAAAGCAGCGGAGCCGTATACGACGACAAAGCGGTGTTGAGGGGGATCCGGGCTGTATATAATCCCGAAGAAACAGTTGTTTGTGCTGTTGAATGCAGTTCTTCTCCTGTGAGTGGACGGATTGATGTGGATTACTCCTCTGAGATGCTTCTGACAGGCGATGCGGATTATGACCGCGATGCAAAGCGCAAATGGCATATCAAATGGGTCGATTTAGAGACAAGGAAAATGTTGGTCGGGAGCAGGCCGTTAGTGCTTATTCCCTCGGGGAAAGGCAGATACATTGCGACATTCGATGTATCGCTCAAGAATCATCCTTTCGGCTTTTTCAACCTTAGCCTGGTCATCAAGGATGTAAACGGCAAAGAATTAGGCAGGTGTGGTTTACCTTATCACGTGGTGCCGGCCATTACTTCAAAGAAGAACGGGAATTTAGCAGGGTATGATGACTACGGCTCAAGATATAGCGGCGGCGCTCTGCCTGAGGGTTCTGACAAGGTCTTGCTGAAGAAATACGGGCACTCCTGGGCGCATATAAGAGCAAACTGGCGGTTGACACATTTAGCACCGGGGAAGATAACCGGACTGGACAGCCTGGACAAATGGGTGGAAGAAGCCCGCAGGCAGGATTCAAGCATAATAATGTGCCTGGCCAATGGTCATCCTGACAGTATAGGCCTTACCAAGGACGCGTCGCACTGGGATATGAGCCTGTATCGTGAATGGGCGGAAGCCGTTATAAGTCGCTACAGGGATAAGGTTGCAGTCTGGGATGTCTGGAACGAGCCGGATTCAAAGGGATATGCGCAAGCTGAGGATAGAGACATTCAGGCGATAAAGATAGTTTACGAACTTAAGCAGAAGTATTGTCCTGGGACAAAAGTGATTATCAGTACGCATACTTGCGGAGGCTTGAATTATCTGAAGCGAATACTGGATAAAGGTGCGGCGCCTTATCTCAACGGCATCGGCTTGCATCCCTACAGAGGAGTTGCTCCCGAAATGCCGCAAAGCTGCGGGTATATCGACAGCAGGATGGGCCAATGCACTCTTGCCTCGGATTTGCAGGAGGCAAGGAAGCTTCTGCTTGCATATAAAGTGCAGCCGGCAGACCTTTACATAGATGAGATGAACTGGAATTTGAATACTCTGACCCATCTGAATGAGAACGATCAGATGAACTATATGGTGCGTGCCGCTATAATTGCCTGGGACACGGGGTATACAAAATGCCTGACTTATCATGCCTGGAATAACGGGCGTTTAGGGTCTGTAGCCTTCCCGAATCTGGTAAATCAGATGTCGGATACCGAGTCACTGGGCAGGATAGATGCCGGTGATCCGGAAGTATACGCTTATCACTTCATGAAATCCGATGGCGGATCGGTGATACCTGTCTGGTCGATCAATAACGACAAAATGATCAGCGTATCAGGGTTCAAAGGAAAGCCTGTTGTTGCCGATATATACGGTAATCCCGTAGCCGTCGATTATGATGCCCGACGCGGCTCTATCGATTGTCTCAGAGCATCGCAATCTCCGTTATATATTGCTTTTGAAAGAGATGCCAAGCCGCATATAGCGATTGCAAAGGCGTTCTCTTTGGACGTGCCAACGACTGTAGAAGCCGGAAAACCGTTCAAGCTGACGGCTACCGTACGTCTGCTTCCATCAAGCGGCGTAACACTGGCTGTTCAGACTCCCGACGGATGGACCGTAAAGCCGGAATCTAAAAAGCTGGTCGATAAGGGTGATTGCGTATTTGAAATAGTTGCCCCGGCAAGTCTGAAAGAGGATAGCTATCCGGTTATCGTCACTGCCGAAGACGGCAGCGGGAAGACGATAGATATTCAGGGGGTGAATGTTAGCGTTAAGACGGCTTCTGCAGTGCGCGCGGCCGAATACGGGATTATCATGAAAGCCGATTTTGAAGATGGAACGGGTAACTGGCTGTTGACCCGGTCCATGCAGCAGGAGATCGGTGTGGTTTTGGAAGACGGAAATAACGTTCTCAAGATTGTTCAGAAAGGGATAGATCATCCGGCGGCAGCGAGCCGTGAACACGAGGCGTTGAAGTATGCTGTTCTGGAATTCGATTTCAAGGTTCCTGCAAAAGGTCAGCCGTTTTGCTGTGCTTTCGGGAACGTCCGCCTGGAGTTTGATGATAGAGGAAACGTAAGTTTTACGGGACGGAAGGATAAGGGCTTGAGGCTGTCGGTGAATCCGACGGGCACCTGGCATAAAACAAAGTTGTTTGTTGCTGCTGAAGAGGGATGGTGCAAGGTATGGGTGGACGGCAAATATCTGGGAATACATGAAATCACCGGCAAGGCGCCTGTAGAATCGCTTTTGTTTATG
>JAQVUQ010000309.1 GCA_028699365.1 bacterium
GCTACCTGCTGGCGGTTCTTCCGGCCGTGGCCATACTGTCAGGCTCCGGGCTCTCCGCTCTGTTGCCGCGCCGCTTTACTCTGCCGCTGGCCGTAATCATTCTGCTGGCCATGCTGGCGGGGGATATCTACTGCCTGTCTGCCGCTAAACTCTATAGTCAGTTGGGCCTGCATGTTTGACGGAACTGAAGATTACGCTTTGCAGCGGCAACATGAATTGACGGAATACGGCAGGATTGTCGGCAGGAGAATGAAACGGCCTGTCGAACCTTTTTAAAATGAGTGCCGCAATTGGAGTAACAGTCATGAACTGTGAGAGGTGTGGTAATGTTTTCTCGTAACCTGAGTCCTGGTGAAATGTTTTTCCGCATGGCCCTGGAGCATGAGCCGCTTTTCAGTTTTAAAGGGGGGAATCAGGATGAATTTAAGTCCTGGAAGGATGAAGCGTTCCCCGGAATTATTGCCACATTGGGTGACTTTCCGTCAAGAGTGCCGCTCAATCCTTATCTGACAGCCGAATGGGAACATGACGGCTTGAAAAAGCAGCGCTGGCTCATAGATGTGGGGCCGCATATTTCCGCTGCCTTTCAGATCAATATACCTGGAGACATAAAGGATGGAGAGCGCAGGCCCGCTATCTTGTGCTGGCACGGCCACGGCCGGTTCGGCAAGGAACCTGTTATGGGCAACGACTCGTCTGCCGATTTGCGAGCAGATATAGATCGTGCCAATTACAGCTATGGGCATCAGATGGCCAGGAAGGGTTTTGTAACCTTTGCCATAGACTGGATAGGCGGGGGGGAGCGTAACGACGGCAATAAGCCGCACTTCAGCAGCAAAGCCGGCGGTCGCGACTGGTGCAACCTTTATTACCTGCACGCTACTATGTTCGGCATGACCTCGCTCTCTATCAATATAACGCACGGCAAAGCGGCTACTGATTTTGCCTGCAGCCTGCCTCAGGTGGATCCGGACAGGCTTGGAGTAATGGGTTTAAGTGGTGGAGGCACAATGACACTCTGGTCGTATCTCTGTGACGAGCGCTTCAAGGCGGGAGAGATCGTTTGCTACTCCGATCTGTGGGCGTATTTCGGCATGAGAGATATAAACTACTGCGGCATGCAGGTGGCGCCGGGGTTATTCAAGCTGGTGGACCTGCCCGATTTGCAGGGATTGCTGGCGCCGAGGCCGTTGCTGGTGGATATAGGAGCTTACGATTCCTGCTTCGATGTTGATACTGCTATGGCTTGTTATCATAAACTGGAAGGGATATATTGCGCTGCCGGTGCTCCCGAAAGACTGGAGCTGGATCTGGCTCCCAGGGAGCATGGCTGGTGCGGCAATAAATCGGAAGATTTCTTCAAAAAATATTTGCAGGCTTGACCGAAGCTTGACAACTATGGAGGCAATAACAATGCAAACACCGTATAAAAGAGTGATGTCGGCCCTGAGAGGTGAAAAGCCGGATAAGATACCTTTCACCGTTTACAGCGAGAAGCTGCCGCAGTGTTCGGTGGAGAGGGAACTCAGGAACCGTGGTCTATGTCCGGTCAAGCGTATAACCTCTTACAAGTATTATACCCCTAACGTTAAGGAAACGGCCTGCCATTACACCGATGAGCAGGGACGTAATCTGATCCGGACCGTTTACAGTACCCCTTACGGCGATCTCAGCACCCTGGTAGAGCCGGCCGGATTTACCTCCTGGGTGCATGAGCGCATGTTCAAGACGCCTGAGGATTACAAGGCGCTGCTCTTTATGTTCAAAGATACGGTGGTTGAGCCTGATTATGATGCCGCTGCCCAAACGGTGGCCGATCTGGGTGAGGATTTCGTCGTCAGGGATAACATGTCGCTGGAGCCGATGCAGTCTCTGATATCCTCCACTTACATCGGGATGGAGGCCTGGTGCATGGAGTGGATGGAGAGACAGGACGAGATACTGAAGCTGTATGAAGCTCGGGTGGAGATCAGCCGTAAGATATACCCTCTGGTGGCAAACGGGCCGCTGGAGTTTGCCAACTACGGCGGCAATGTGGTGCCGCAGATCATCGGTCCCAAAGTATTCAGGGAGTACTACATGCCTCATTATAACGAGGCGGCAGAGATACTGCATAAAAAGAGCAAGCTCATAGGCTGCCACTTCGATGCCGATAACACCACCATCATGGACGCTATAGCCGAGACCGATCTGGATTATATAGAAGCGTACGATCCCGGCATGAGTCCGTCCGTCAGCGAAGCACGCAAAATATGGCCTGATAAGGTGCTGTGGCTGAACTGGCCCAGTGCCTGGCACTTGCGGCCGGTGGATGAGGTGAGATCGGCCACGGTAGGACTGATCGAGGAAGCCGCCCCCTGCAACGGGTTTATCATAGGCATCACCGAGGACGTGCCCGAGGAGCGCTGGAGAGGGAATTACATTGCCATTATGGACGGTATAGATGGGGCGGCGGGATAAACCAGGCAGTAAAACTAACTATAGAAAGACGAAGGCCCGGATAATATCCGGGCCTTCGTCTTTCCGGCAACAGTTTATGTGATTCTTGTCTATATTGCGCTCAGGGATTATACTTTGATTGAAGTAAAAGCGGGAATCTGCGTGAGGGAAAGATGGCTGACAGAATCGAGCGCGATGGCCTGGGCGAGATATCTCTACCGGCGGATGTTTATTACGGCATACACACCGCCAGAGCCCTGGAGAATTTCAATCTGGCCGGGCGCAGGGTTCACCCGGAACTGATAACGGCCATGGGCGCCGTCAAACTGGCCTGCGCCAGGGTCAACGCCGGGCTGGGGCTGTGGCCCGAGGATAAGGCCGCAGCTATCGAGGCTGCCTGCCGGGAGATGTCCGCCGGGAGCTTATCGGCGCATGTGGTAGTGGATGCATTGCAAGGCGGCGCCGGAACCTCCACCAACATGAACGTCAACGAAGTTATCGCCAACAGGGCGCTGGAACTTTTGGGACTGTCGCGCGGAAGCTATGACATTATCGATCCGCTTGACGATATCAACCGTCACCAATCCACCAACGATGTCTATCCTACTGCCCTGCGCGTGGCCGCCATAAGGTTGCTGCGGCGTCTGGAAAAGGCCGCTCAGGAACTGCAGGAGAATCTGCAGGCCAAGGAGCGGCAGTTTGCGGATGTAGTCAAGGTGGGGCGGACGGAACTGATGGATGCCGTTCTGGTGACTCTGGGGCGCGAGTTCGCGGCCTGGGCCGAAGCCGTGGCCCGGGACCGCTGGCGCGTCTTCAAGTGTGAGGAGAGGCTGCGGGTGGTGCCGCTGGGCGGCACAGCCGTGGGCACAGGCGTGACGGCTCCCAGACGCTATATCTTTGCCGTAACGGATGAGTTGAGAAGCATAACAGGCCTGGGTCTGGCCAGGGCTGAGAACCTGATGGATGCCGTCCAGAACGCCGATTCCTTTGTGGAAGTGAGCGGCATACTTAAGGCACAGGCTGCCAACCTGATCAAGATCAGTTCCGATATGCGTCTGCTGGCATCCGGGCCGGAGGCCGGCATCGGCGAGATCCTCTTGCCGCCGGTTCAGGCCGGATCGTCCATCATGCCGGGCAAGGTGAATCCCGTCATCTGCGAGGCGGCAGGGCAGGCAGGCATACAGGCCATGGCCTGCGACCTGGCTCTTACCCAGGCGGCGGCGTCAGGTCAACTGGAACTGAACCAGTATATGCCGCTCATAGCCGATTCCCTGCTGACCATGCTGGATCTGCTGGTCAGGGCATCCGTCATGCTGGCCCGCCGGGCCGTGAACGGCATCGAAGCCGACCAGGAGCGCTGTCGCAGCCAGGTGAACGGCAGCACGGCCACTCTGACTGCTTTGCTGCCGGAGATAGGCTACAGTAAAGCCTGCCGTCTGGCGGAGAAGATGCTGCGGGACGGCACAGGCGCACGTCAAGCCGTGCTTGAGGCCGGATTGATGACGGAAGAGCGCTTCGATGAATTGACCAGCCCCGAGGCTGTATG
>JAQVUQ010000310.1 GCA_028699365.1 bacterium
TGCAGTCATGCATCTGCTCTACGCCCGGTTCATCACCAAGGCTATACGCGATATGGGGCTGACCGGCGTAACGGAGCCGTTCACTAATCTGCTGACTCAGGGCATGGTCATCAAGGACGGGTCCAAGATGTCCAAATCCAAGGGCAATGTGGTGGACCCCAACGAGATCATAGAGCACTACGGTGCCGATACCGCGCGGCTCTTTATCCTCTTTGCTTCACCGCCCGAGCGTGACCTGGAGTGGAGCGATCGCGGCGTGGAAGGTTCCTTCCGTTTCCTCAGCCGTGTCTGGCGTCTGGTTGCCGGTGCTCTTGACGTGCTGCAGTGCTATCAGGGTTCTGCCGGCGGCGACGAGGCCGAGCAGACCCGTCTGCGGCGGCATATCCACGGCACCATCAAGCGCGTCAGTGAGGATATCGAGACCAGGTTCCGCTTCAATACAGCCATCAGCGCCGTTATGGAACTGGTGAACATGATGTCTGACGAGATGCCGCGGCTGGAAAGCGGGCAGGCTTCGACGGAATATGCGGCCGAGTATCGCAACGGGCTGGAGGCCGTCGTTCTGCTGCTCTCACCCTTTACCCCGCATATCTGCGAGGAACTCTGGCAGAAGCTGGGTCATGAGACCATGGCCTATGCCCAGCCCTGGCCGGTATGGCGGGAAGAGTATCTGCACCGCGACGAGATCACCATCGTGGTCCAGATAAACGGCAAGGTGCGGGATAAGATGACTGTGGAGAGCGGCATCAGCGAGGAAGACCTCAAGGAAGCGGCCCTGTCATTGGAGCGGACAGCTAAATTCCTGGACGGATTGACCGTGCGGAAGGTGGTAGTAGTTCCCGGCAGGCTGGTTAACATAGTAGCTTCATGATTTAACAGGCACAAAGGCACAGAGGCACAAAGTGTCGAGGTCCGTTTGCATGATTGGGTAAAGCTTATTAATTAGCTTGGAGGGCTTCTCTTTGCTGAGCAATCTTAGCAGGCAGCAGCAGATAGCCCTGGTGGCGGTGGCGTTAGTAATACTGGCCGTTATCGGGTATAAGACGCTGGGGGAACGCGGCGAGACGCTGCCGCTGGAAACGGCGTCCCCGGCAACGGTGAACGCCGGCGGGGGTTCTGCCGGGGAGCAGAGCGACGCTTCCTGTCTGGTACATGTTTGCGGTGCCGTGCTGCGTCCCGGTGTCTATCATCTGCCTCAGGGAAGCCGGGTTTTTCAGGCCGTCGAGGCAGCCGGGGGAACAACCGGCTGGGCCGATACCGCCGGCTTGAACATGGCTGCCACCGTACGCGACGGCCAGAAGATAGAGGTTCCGGTCAGGGGAACTGCCGCATCGGCGCCCTCCACCGTGAAAAGCGCTTCTTCCGACGAGCCGGTCAACCTTAACACTGCCGGTGTGGATCAACTCGATACCCTGCCCGGAGTGGGCCCGTCCACAGCTAAAAAGATTATCGAATACAGAGACAAGAACGGCTCCTTCCGTCGCACTGACGATCTGATGAAAATCCCCGGCATCGGCCGCAAGAAATACGACAAGCTCAAAGATTCCGTCTGCGTGAATTGAGGCCGGCATGAGTCCTTTGCTGTGGCCGGCCGCATCGCTTATTGCCGGCATAATTATCCAGGCTTATCTGCCCCTGACGGGTGCAATTTGGAGCGTGATCGCGCTGCTGGCGCTGGCCGGGGCGGCAGGCCTGGGGGACCGTTTTGCTTCACTTTTAATAATCATACTTTTTATCGCTATAGGCGCCGTGCGTTCGGAACAGCACGGGCGGGCCGTTACCCCGCCGGTTTCGGGCGGGGAGGTGGAGGTGGTTCTCCGGGTGACGGAGGATCCGGTACGGCGGGACGGCAAGCTCTATATCTCCGGCCGGACATCCTTCCTCAGACAGGCGGGCAGTGAGAAACGATGGGAAGCCCCGTTGCGCCTGATAATGCGCGAAGCGTCCACACCGGTCTGGAACGATCTGCTGCGGGTAAACGGGCGCCTGGTATCCTCCGGCCGGGGGCGATATCTGCTGCTGGGCGATTATATGGAGGTTGCGGGGCAGGCCGATCCCGGAATCTGGGGCAGAGGCGTACACAGACTGAGACAGCGACTGCTGGATATCAACAGGCGCACGCTGGGGCGGGAGCAGGCAGCCCTGATGAACGCCATGGTGCTGGGCGACAGCTCGGCCATAGAGCCGGGGCTGTCCGATGCCTTCCGGAGAACCGGAACGGTCCACACCCTGGTGGTTTCCGGTCTCAATGTGGTCTTTATTCTGGGTTGTGTTATAGCCGGCCTTAAATGGCTGGGGCTCTCTGTCCGGTTGGCGGCGACAACTGCCATACCTGTGGTTCTGCTCTATACCCTGATAGTCGGTGGGCAACCGTCCATAACCCGTGCCGCAGTCATGGCTCTGATCGGCCTGATGGGGGTGATCCTGGGGCGTCGCGGCAGCAACCTGAACAGCCTGGCGGGAGCCGCCCTGCTGATCCTGCTCTTCAACCCCTGGTCGGTTTACGAGCCGGGTTTTCAGCTCTCCTTTGCCGCCGTTCTGGGCCTGATAACCCTGACTCCCGTCCTGGAACGCTATCTCGACTTCCTGCCGCGCTGGGCCGCCCTGGCACTGGCGGCCTCCATCGGAGCTCAACTGGCCGTAGTGCCCATCATCGCCGGGCATTTCGGGACGATATCGCCGCTGTCGCCGCTGGCCAATCTGCTGGTGGTCCCGCTCATTTCTCCCACGGTCCCACTGGGACTGGCGGCAGATCTGCTGGGGCTGGTCAGTCTGCCGCTGGCGCAGGGGGTAAATCTTATCAATCAGGGGCTGCTGGTGCTGGTACCCGCCCTGATAAGGGTACTGGACCGGCTGCCGTTTATGTCCCTGACCATCGCTTCGCCGCCGTTGTGGATTATCGGCTGTTATTATCTCTGTCTGGCTGCCTTTGTCCGCTACGGTGCCGATCCGGGGAAGAACAGGCGGCCGCTCAAGGCAATTGCATACGCTCTGCTCCTTATCGCCGCCCTGGTCATAGCCGGGCACTATGCCGACAGGCTGGACAGCCGCCTGAAAGTGACCTTCCTGGATGTCGGGCAGGGAGATGCCGCTTTGATACGTTTGCCTGACGGAGAAACGGTTCTTATTGACGGTGGACAGGCGCCGCTGGCAACGCGGTTGAGGAATATGGGTATCGGCAGGCTCAGGGCCGTTATCCTGACGCATCCGCATTACGATCATCTGGGCGGGCTGCTTTCGGTCGTCAGCCAGATAAAGGTGGACCAGGTTCTGGATGGCTGCCAGCCGCACGGATCGTCTGCCTACGAGCGTTTTTTGACGGAGATTAAGAAGAGGCGCATTCCGTTCAAGCGGGCGGAGTGTGGTTTGACCATGTCCGGCGGCGGGGCCGTCATCACCGTGCTCGCTCCCGGCAAATCGCTGTTGAAAGGCACAGGCTCCGATCTCAACAACAACTCCGTAGTCTGCCGTCTGGACTACGGCAAGGCATCGTTTCTGTTCACCGGCGATATCGAGCAGGCCGGTGAGGAAGCGCTGTCCAGGTGTCGACTTGACGCCCGGGTATTGAAAGTGCCGCACCACGGTAGTAGAATGTCGTGTAGCACGTCGCTTCTTGAAACGGTCAGACCGATGGTGGCCGTTATCTCCGTGGGCCGCGACAACGATTACGGTCATCCCAGCGGACAGACCCTGCAGCGCCTGCAGCGAGCGGGTGTCCGGGTTTACCGCACGGACCGTAACGGCAGTGTGACTGTGGACACGGACGGCCGCAGTCTGAAGATAAGGAGTGAGAGAGGACGATGAACGGAAAGAGCATCAGCGCCGTGGTGGATCGCATCGAGGGCGGTGTTATCGTCCTCGTCACCGGCGGAGGATTGGAGCTGAAATTGCCCCTGGCTGCTTTACCTGAGGCAGGGGAAGGTGACGTCGTTCGCTGCCGGTTTGATCTGGATAAGGCTGCCGGGCAGAGACGA
>JAQVUQ010000311.1 GCA_028699365.1 bacterium
GGCCTCAACGGACATCGACGGATAATCAGATGCATGCCCAATACTCCGGCGCTGACCGGCAAGGGCATAACGGCTATCGCCTCACTGCCGGAAGTGACTTCGGATGAGATTGAGCTGGCGGAAGCGCTTCTCGGCGTCGTGGGTGATGTCGTCAGAGTCGAAGAGGGTTATATGGATGCCGTTACCGGTTTGAGCGGCAGCGGTCCGGCCTATGTCTATACTTTTATAGAGGCCTTGATAGATGCCGGCGTCAGGGTGGGATTACCCAGAGATCTGGCGCGCCGGCTGGCTCTGGCAACGGTGACGGGAGCGACGGATATGGTAGCGGAAAGCGGCCTCCATCCTGCGTCTCTGAGGGATATGGTCACTTCACCCGGCGGCACGACAATTGCCGCCATGGAGAAACTGGAGAGAGAGGGGTTCAGAACATCCATCTACAGCGCCGTAGCAGCGGCCGCTGAGAGGTCTGCCGAGTTGAGCAAATAACGTAGATAATATCAAGAAGTGCTGAATAACCTGCGTTGATATTACTAAACGGCTAAACAGCTAATGAGCTAAACAGCTAATGAGCTAAACAGCTAATGAGCTAAACAGCTAATGAGCTAAACAGCTAATGAGCTGAAAAGCTGATAATCGGAGGGATAAAATTGCGCTTGCTGCCGATAGACATCGTTCATCAGGAGTTTTCACGCCGGTTGAGGGGATACGATCCCGGTGAAGTCGAAGAGTTTCTGGCCAAGGTCGGCGATGATTACGAGAAGGTCGTCAACGAGAACGCCAAACTGAAGGAAGAGTTGGAGACGTGGCAGAAGAAGGTTCAGCGCTACGAGGAAATGGAAAACACCATGCGCTCCGCCATGATAAGCGCCCAGAAGGCATCCGAGGATATCAGGGAGAACGCTCAGCGCGAGGCTGAGCTTATCCGGCGCGAGGCGCAATTGGAGAAGGAGCGCAAGCTCAACGAACTCAGCGAACTAGAATCCCGGAAGGAACGCTTCCGGATAGAGTTCAGAACACTGCTGGAAACGCATATCAAGATGCTGGACTAGAATTGTTATAACGTTCAACTTAAGTTTCCTGCTTGAAAACCGTGAACGGAGAACTGTGAACTTGGAACTTATGAATGATGAATGATGATCTGATAATCGACGAGAAAGACGGCCGGCTGGTCTTCGAAATTAAGATACATCCCAGGGCGTCGAAGGACGCGGTTGAGGGTGTCAGGGACGGCAAGCTGGAGGTGCGGATCACCGCACCTCCACTGGAAGGCCAGGCCAACGAGCGCCTTATAAAGATACTGAGCAAGAAGCTAGGTATATCCAAGAGTTCCCTGACAATTCTGTCCGGCGAACACTCCCGCTGCAAGAAAATAGCCGTGACCGGCCTGATCAGGATGGAGTTGCTGCAGTTTCTTCGAAATTGACGCTCCATACCCCTTGTGCTATATTTATAGGTGATTTTCAGTCATTATTGCCCCTGGTGAAGGGGCATTATTATCGTTATACGGAGGTGGCGCGATGCTGGTTGCCGTCACCGGTGCGGCCGGTATGCTTGGAAAGGATATCATGCAGGCGCTGGCTGATGCCGGACATAGATGCATAGGGGCGGATATAGGCGACTTCGATATAACGTCTTACAGTGCAACGGCGGCGTGGCTGAAAGAGCATAGCCCTGATATAGTGATTCATGGTGCGGCTATGACCGACGTAGACGGCTGCGAAGCACAGCCGGAACGGGCGTATATTGTCAATGCCGTCGGCAGTTGGAATGTAGCGGCGGCCTGCCGTGAGACGGGTGCCTCTATAATAGCCGTAAGCACGGATTACGTTTTCGACGGGGCTAAGACTGAGCCATATATGGAGTATGACAGGGTCTGTCCCATCAACGCCTACGGCTCCAGCAAGGCGGCGGCCGAGGCCATGGTGGCCGGAAGCGGGGCTGATTACAAGATAGTCAGAACTTCCTGGCTTTACGGTCCTCACGGCCGGAACTTCGTTTATGCCATTCTAGATAAGGCCAAATCCGGCGTAGAATATATGAACGTAGTCGCCGACCAGCGCGGCGCGCCGACCTTTACCGGAGACCTGGCTGTCAAGCTGACGGAGTTGCTGGTATTGCCACATAACGGCATATTTCATGTTACCGGCGGGGAGGTCTGCAGTTGGTATGACTTTGCCGGGGCGATACTGGCGGCGGCCGGATACGATACCGAGTTGCATCCGATCAGCACGGCGGAGTTGAACAGGCCTGCCGGAAGACCGGCCAATTCCGCACTGAGCAATTTGATGCTGGAGAGCCTGGGGCTGAAGAGAATCGGCAGCTTCAGGGATACTCTGGACGATATGATAAGGGCACATAAGGATAACAGTTCAAGCATTAAATAAGGCTGAAGCTTTTAAGGCTGAAGACTGAAGGAGAACGCTTAGGCATAGTTGATAGCCTTAATTAAGACTTAGAAGTAAGCCCGGATAAAAAGACCAGGGAGGTCTACTGGAGCGTAACTACTTCAGCCTTTAGCCTTCAGCCTTCAGTCTAATACTTAAGGATACATGCGTGAGGAGACAGAGCGGTGAGTAACGATTACGGAAAAACAATCAATCTTCCCAAAACCGATTTGCCGATGAAGGCTAATCTGCCGGAGCGGGAAACGGAGATACAGCGCTACTGGCTGGAGAATGATATCTACGGCACGCTGCAAAAGCGCAACAACGGACGGCCCAGGTTTATTCTGCACGATGGACCGCCGTACGCCAACGGTGATATTCACCTGGGGCATGCCTTGAACAAGATTCTCAAGGATTTCATCGTTCGCCAGAAGACGATGGCGGGTTATGACGCTCCGTACGTGCCCGGATGGGATACTCACGGCCTGCCTACCGAGCATCAGGTCATCAAGAGTCTGGGGGTGCACCGGCATGAAATAGAGCCGCTGGAATGGCGCAGGCGTTGTCGCGAGTTTGCCGCCAAGTTCATCAACAAGCAGCGCGAGCAGTTCAAGCGCCTGGGTGTGCGTGGTGACTGGGATAATCCGTATATAACTATGGACGCTTCTTATGAGGCTGAGCAGATAGCCGTCTTCAAGGAACTGGCCGCCAGGGATCTGATATACAAGGGACTGCGTCCCATCTACTGGTGCCCGTCATGCGAGACCGCTCTGGCCGAGGCTGAGATTGAGTATCATGACAAGACGTCTAATTCCATATACGTCAAGTTTCCGTATGTGGACAATAGAAGCGCTCTGTCAACCAGGCTGGCTGAGGAAACTGGGCTTGAGCCTTATTTCATCATCTGGACCACCACGCCCTGGACGCTGATCTCCAACGTGGCCGTGGCCGTGAATGCGGATATGGAATACTCGGTGGCGGTGGCCGGAAACAAGGCTTATATCGTGGCTTCTGCGTTGCTGGAGCAGACCATGTCCAAATGCGGCATCGCCGATTATTCGGTTCTGGATACGGTAACGGGTGAGAGCCTGGAAGGTTTGAAATGCAGGCATCCCTTCATTGACAGAGATTCTCTGGTTATCCTGTCGGAGTTCGTCACCTCGGAGCAGGGCACCGGCTGCGTTCATACCGCGCCCGGCCACGGCCCCGAGGATTTTGCCGTAGCCGCCAGGTATGACCTCCCGGTGATCAGCCCGCTGGATAATCGCGGTGTGTTCACGGCCGAAGCGGGCGATTTTGCCGGCTTGCGCTACGATCTGGCCAATACGGCCGTCATCGATCTGTTGGACGAGACGGGCTATCTTATGGCTCGTGAGGATATCAGACACTCCTACCCGCACTGCTGGCGCTGCAAGAAGCCGGTTGTTTTCAGGGCCACGGAGCAGTGGTTCATCGGTGTGAACAAATACCGGGACGCCGTCCTGGGCGAGATAGACAAGGTAGATTGGGTGCCTGAATGGGGCATGGAGCGCATAGCCAATATGGTCAAGGACAGGCCCGACTGGTGCCTGTCGCGACAG